>NZ_JAAGPE010000152.1:0-23226 GCF_017104605.1 Burkholderia sp. Ac-20384
CGGCACCCTCGAGCGTCATGCGTCGTCGTCGTCGGACCAGCCTTCGCCCGTGCCGCGATGCAGCACGCGATCGGTATCGAGCACCGCGCAGGCCACGAACTCCGGCAGCGCCGCCAGCCGGTCGGCCCGCAAGGCAAGCAGCAACCGTTCATCGTCGCAGAGCGCCAGTACCATCACGACGGCGACGCCGACTGGACGATCATCCTGATCCTCGACGTACCCAGCACGTCGCACTGACGCACCGCGCGACCGGACACGTCCGGTCGCCCCACCCGGCTCAGACGAGCTTCGACAGCACGCGGATTTCGGAACGCTCGATCCAGTTCGCGGCCGCCTCACGATAAGCGAGAATGTGCGCGGAACGCGCGTGAGCAGCAAGCGCCTCCTCGCTTTCCCAGCGCTCGACGAATACGAACCGCGCGGGCTCCTTCAGGTCCCGGTGCAGGTCGTACTGCAATGCCCCCGCTTCGTTGCGGGTCGGCTCGACGATCCCTTCGAGCTGGGCACGCAACTTCTCCTCGGCGCCCTGCTTCGCCACGATCAGCGCCACGACTGCAATTTCCGCCATTCCCGCCCCCTCCTTCATCTGGAAAAGTCCGAGAATACGCGAATCGCAAATCGGCTGCGCCAGCACGGCATCGCGCGACGGCCCCAAAAAAATAGCCCGCGCTTCAGAGAAGCGCGGGCGAAACCGTCGCCCTACGAGGATAGGCGACGGGGCCATCGAGATCCGCACGCTGGCGCGGATCATCATCAGTTGCGCCGACGCTTGTCGCGCCGACATTCGAAGACGTCGATACCGTTGATCGGGCGCTCGCGGCGCACCCCCGGCATCTGACGTCATCCTCCCTGTTTCAACAATTCCAACATATAAAGCAGGTTGCGTGCCAGCTGCCATGAACCGACGACTCCTTTGATTTATAAGGAAAAATTTTTAGACACCGACGATGCGACATGTGTTTGGCCGCCGTAACGCGCGGATGTTACGTAACGTCACGAGGAGGGACCGAACCTCCAGCACATGTGTGCGCCGGCGAGCGGCCATGAAAAAAGCCCGCCAAATGGCGGGCTTTTCATTGATGCGGAGAAACGCCGGAATCAGCGGAGCTGATTCACGAGCAGCCCCATGATCTGGCGAGCCGGCGACGACGTGTCGATCGCGCCCGAATCGTCGATGACCGCGACACGCGTCTGGTCGGCCGTGAGTGCCTTCACGTTGACACGGTATTGCTTCGCCTGCTTTTCCTTCTTGCCGTGGAACAGCTGGCTCCAGAAGCCCTGCTCGGCCGAAGTCAGATCCTTCGGATCGACATAGCGCACGAAATACAGACCCTTCGAGCGATCACGATCGTCGACCGTGAAGTTCGCACGATCGAGCGCGAGACCGACGTGCAGCCACGACCGGTCATACGGCTCGCCAAGCGTGACTTCCGACGGGACGGCAGCATCGGCCGCATCGTTGGCTTGCGCCGACGTGCGGGAGACGTTTTGCGCGGCAATGGCTGCAGCAGCCTTCGACGATGCGTCGTCGGCCTTCTTGTCCTTGTCCTTCGGTACCGTGTTGTCCTTGATGTTCGCGATGGGCGGCTCGCCGTTCTTCGCGCGCTGCTCGTTCTGTGCGAGCACCGCCATCAATCGCTTCAGGTACTCGGTCTCGAGCGCCGGATCATTCGGCTTCGGCTCCCACTTGCTCGAATCGTTGTTCGAACCAGTGATCGCTTCGCGCATCCCCTTCTGGCTGATGAACACGTAGGTGCCGCCATTCGGCGCCGAATCGAGACGCGTACGGTACTTGTTGCGCTCGGCCGTCACGTACGAGTTGCCCATCGCCTTCGAGATCACGCTACGGATCAGGCCGTCGTTGATCTGCGGATGGGTTTCGTTCCAGTCGGTTTCCATCACGCCCTTGTCGCGCTGGTCGACGACCAGCAGGAAGCCCTGCTCCTGCCAGAAGCGGCGAACCTGCGGCCAGACGTCGGCCGGCTGCTTGCCGTCAATCACGAGCCAGCTCTCGGTGCCGTCGCGCTGGATATGCATGCCGGCCACGGCCGGAGCGACAGTGTCCAGCGCAGGCGCGGCCTGCTGAACCTGCTGAAGCGCGGACAGGGAAGTCGCGCCGCCCTGGGGCGGCAGCGAACGCTGATCGGCCGTCTCGTCGAGCATGTTGGGCGGCACTGCGAGCGACGCTTCTTTCGATTTCGAATCGCTCTTGTAGTCCACTTTCGTGGGCGACGACGTACCGCAACCGGCAACGAGCGCGCCGGTGGCGAGCACTGCAGCGAACCGCATGGTAAGACGAAGATCAGTCATGTTCGGGGAATCCTCTTCCGCTAAATCACGGCGCTTTCCGTGGATCAACCTTGCATTTTACCGGGGCCGCGTCGCGATGTGCAAAAAAGCGACCGGCAAGAAAAAACCCGCGTCAGCTTGAGCTGACGCGGGTTCTTATCTGGTCGGGGCGAGAGGATTTGAACCTCCGACCACCTGCACCCCATGCAGGTACGCTACCAGGCTGCGCTACGCCCCGAAAGAAAAAAATTATAACAGACAGTTTTCCGATTTAGAACGGGTCGCATGCATTTTGTGAATATTCTTGTGAAATTTTTTGGCGTGACGGGTCCGGTGCACGCAACGACGCGCATGGCATCGCCCCCTGCGCACCGGCCGCACGGCCTCGCATCGCCGTCACCGCTTGCGTGCGACACAGATGACCGTCAGCCCGGCGACGCGGTTGAAGCGGAACATCGGCAACTCGATGCGGCAGATCGTCTTGAGCAGGCCGTTGACGAACGGATGGTGACGACGCAATTGCGACGCCGGCTCGCTCGGCTGCCGACGCACCCGCTCGCCGAGCCGCAACGCTGCCGCGAGCGGAAACGTGAGACCGAAATAATAGGCACCGTGCTCGACGTCGAGCCCCGCGCGACGCACCACGT
Source organism: Burkholderia sp. Ac-20384 (assembly GCF_017104605.1). Classification (NCBI taxonomy): domain Bacteria; kingdom Pseudomonadati; phylum Pseudomonadota; class Betaproteobacteria; order Burkholderiales; family Burkholderiaceae; genus Burkholderia; species Burkholderia sp. Ac-20384. The sequence goes on from NZ_JAAGPE010000152.1 coordinate 2,937, forward strand.
CCTCGAGACTGCCGAGCGTATATCGGCGCTTGTGCTCGAGAAAATCGTCATGACCGCTCCAGAGGAACTGGAACGCGGGAACCGTGATCAGGAACCGGCTGCCTGAAGGCGCGCCCTTTACGTACTGCGTGAGCAGACCGACATCGTCGTCGACATGCTCGAGCACGTCCATCAGCAACACGAGATCGGCATCGAATCGATCAACGGATCGTCGAAAGTGGATGGGCTTGCCGGACGCCTCTCCATCGGTATCGTCGGCGTAGCTCGTATCGACACACCACGCCTCCGTCGCCTCCGTACGCTCCAGCAAGTGCTTCGAGAAGAAGCCGGAGCCTGCACCGACATCGAGTATCCGGTTCGCGCCTGGCACCCCCAGGAACCGACGGATCGCACTCGCCTTCGACGCGTAGTACCAGTGATCGCCCACGCCCGCACCCAATACGTCGACTTCCTTGAGATCCATGACGCTTCCCCGTGATGGCTACTGTGCTTTGGTCGATACAGCCACTGATGCCGATCTTACCCCGCGGCTGCCGCCGATCCTACCTGTCGACTACGCGTAACCGACACCGGCAACCCGCATGCCGACCTAATCGAAAAGGACGATGGCCGCTTTGCCGCAAATCGCTACCGTGCGCTTACCCGGCGCGAGATCGATGCGCACGGGCGAACCGTCCGACTGCATGCCGATCGATCCGGCCCGCCCCGGCTATGCCGCGTCGCGCGCGATACAGGAGGCGGCTTCGGTCACCACCGCAGTCGCGACCTCTCGTAACCGTCTCCGACACAGGGCATTGAATGCATCAGAAAAACGAAATTTCCCGTCGACATTTTCTCCGGCTGGGCGCCGGCACGATAGGCGTGGCGCTGGGAAGCGCATCGCTTCTGTCCGCATGCGGGGGCGACTCGATTTCGGTCGCGCCGGTCACGACACCGCGGCTGAGTTCCGCATCGAATTTTCGCGACACGGCCGGACCGGACGGAACCGGCTACGTGACGACGAGCGGCGCGAAGATGAAGAAAGGCCTGATCTATCGGTCATCCGCGCTCGCGTTGTCGGCCGCGGATATCGCCACCGTCGCCACGCTCGGCATCAGGCAGGTCTGCGACCTGCGCACGCCCGCCGAGATCAAGACGCAACCTGATGTGCCGCTGGCCGGCGCCACCTGGCAAAACCTCAACGTGCTCGGAGCCGCCAGTATCGATCCGATTCCGACCACCGGTGCCACCGCGACGGCATTCATGTTGAGCATGTACCGCGCGTTCGTCACGTCGGACACCGCGCATGCCAGCTATCACGCGCTCTTCACCGGCTTCGCCGCCTCCGGCGAAAACCTGGTGTTCCATTGCACGGCCGGCAAGGATCGCACGGGCTGGGCAACCGCGATCCTGCACACGATCCTCGGGGCGTCGGAGCAGACGATACTCGCCGACTATCTGCTGACCAACACCTATAGCGCATCGGAAATCGCCGCGTCGGTCGCCCAGGCACAAAAAGCCGGCGGGCAAAATGCAGCAGACATGATGACCGCACTGCAAGGCGCACACACCGACTATCTGCAGGCGGCATTCGATCAGGTCACCACGTCGTACGGCTCGATGACGTCGTATATCGCGAACGGCCTGCAACTCGACCAGGCGACGCTGAACGCAATCCGGCAGCATATGCTGGTCTGATCGACCCGCGGCCGCTGCGAAGGAGGCCGGATCGCATCCGCGCTTCGACCGCCGCGGCCGGTGCAATTCGTATCCGGCGAAACCCGAACCGGCCAAGGCGGGCGCGGGTTTGCCCGGACGCAGCAACATCGGCCAATGACGGATCGTGCAAACCAAACGACCGTTTGATCCGGCCGTCCAACCACCCCGAATCCGTTGTCCCGCAGCCCGCCGGCCCGCCCCGCCCGGGCGCCCGTTGTTTGGTAACGCCGCTCTAGCGCGCTATGCCACACTCCTCGCCATCGACGCTCGCGCCGTGCAGTGGCGCGCGCCGCCGTCGATCACGACAAGACATGGAGACAGACGATGCGGAATGCGGTCCGGCGCGGCCATCGCTCGCCTTTGGCAATTTTCGACTGGATTTCAGGCCCGCCACGCGCGGGTCGCCCCACCTCACCCACGACGTCCCGCGTATTCGGCTGCGGCGTGCTGACGCTCGCGCTGCTGTGTGCCGGTTGCGCAGAATCGTCCGCGCAGCGTGACGGCAACACGTCGATCGCGTCGACAAAGATCGAACGCACCAAGGCCGAACGCCTCGCCCGCGAGCAGCAGGTCGCACGCACCGTGCCGTCGCTCGCATCGATCAGCCTCACGCAACCGCGCCCGTTCACGCTGCGCGACTCGGGCCAGAACGGCGCGATGACGTTCCTGCGCGACGTCGATTTCCGCATCGTCAACAACCTCGGTTTCTTCATCCATCAGTTGTCGGCCACGCTCGTGCCGACGCAAACCGGCGCGCCGATCGTGTTCGACGATCCGACGAGCTTCGAAATCGACGTGCATGAAGGCACGGTCACGCTCGACAACGCGAAGCTGACCGCCCTCTTCAACACCTACATCTTCGGCTACCGTAACGCACCGCTGCGCAAGCTCGCCGTGTCGGCCGGCGACGGCGTGATCCACCTGGAAGGCGAGATGCAGCGCGACGGCTGGGTGCCGTTCTCGCTGACCGGTACGCTCACGATCCGTGACGGCAACCAGCTCGTGTTCCATCCGACGGGTGTGCGCGTATCTGGCATCAACGCGCAGCCGGTGATGCGAGCGGCCAACGTGAAGATGGCCGACCTGCTGAAAGTCCAGACGCCGATTGCGCAACTCGCCGGCGACGATCTTGTGATGTCGGTCGACAAGCTGATGCCGCCGCCGCGCCTGAAGCTCACGATCACCGCGCTGCGCGTGACGCCGGCCGGCCTCGACCTGAAGCTCGACGACGGCACGCATGCCGGCTTCGCGATGCCCGCGAGCGCACCGCAGCAAGCGATGTACATTCGCGGCGGCGACGTGAAGTTCATGCGCTCGATGCCGATGAACGCGGACATCCTGATCGGTCCGGTCGATGCCACGAAGCGCGACCAGACTTTCGTGTTCGACCTGTATCACTATCGCGACCAGGTGTCGGCCGGCTACTTCAATTTCGACGAAAGCGGCGCGATGGCGATCCGGATGCCGTCGTACGCAGGCCCGGCCAGCGGCGCGCTGCTCGGCAACGCAGCCGCGCGCCTGAACGACAGCTTCCTCGCCGCGCAGCAGAATGCGCTGCGCGACATACGCCAGCACTGGGAAGCCTACGCACTCGCGGCGAACACCGCTCACCCCGGCATGCAGAAGGTCGCGATGCGGCGCACGTCGACCACGCCGTTCAACGAACGGCACGTGTCGAACCGCAACCCGACGATCCATCTGCGCAACGTCGACTTCAACCTGTCCGGGGATATCGGCTTTCACGTCGAGGATCTCGACGTGGAACTCGTCTCGAAGCGGCCCGGCGAACCCGTCGATCTCGACGATCCGAACCAGTACGACATTCGCATTCTCGGCGGCACGGTCGTCGAGTCATGGAAGGCGATGTCCGCGCTCTTCAACAACTATCTGCTCGACTACGCGCCGCGCTCGCTCAACGACCTGCAACTGAGCGCGGACGGCACGAACCTGCGCGTCCAGGGCGGCATCAAGCTGTGGAATCACGTGCCGGGTGTCTGGCTACCCACCGACATGAAGGGCACGCTGTCGGTGCTCGACGACCGGCATCTCGCGTTCAAGCCGTCCCAGGTGTCGGTGCTCGGCATCCCGCAGGCGAAGCTGCTGCGTTCGCTCGGCATCGAGCTCGCTTCGCTGACGCCGTTGCAGCGTCGCGGCGCGGAACTGCGCGGCGACACGCTCGTGCTCGACCAGTACACCGTGTTCCCGCCACCCGTGCTGAACGGCAAGCTCGGACAGGCAACGGTCGAGCGCGACGGGCTGCGTCTCACGTTCAGGCGCATGGCAGGTGCGCCCGCACCGCAACGGCCGCAGATCGATGCACCGAGCTACATGTGGATGGAAGGCGGCGACATGAAGATGTTCAACGTGCTCGAACTGAACGTGCGCGCGCTGATCCGGAATTCGGCTGAGGCCGGCCCGATGCGTTTCGACCTGTACGGCTACCGCAGCCAGGTCGCGCAAGGCTCGGTGCGGATGCTGCCGGACGGCACGCTGGTCGTCGACATGGGGCAGAAGAACCCGCTCGCGTCACGCTGAAGCGCACGCGACACGCATGAAAAAAGCCCGGTGGCACGTCGCCAACCGGGCTTTTCATTTCATCCTTCGCGCTTCGCACTCAGTCGTGCTTCAGTCCGTCGATCACGTCGAGCAGCGCCTGCCGCAATGCAATGACGTCGACGGTTGCGCCCGGCTTGCCCGGTGCGCGTGCATCGGTGGCCGGCGCCTCCGGCTCGACGGGTGCCGCCGCGGCCCGCTCGCCGACCGGCGAATCGAGCCGGTTGCGCGCGCCGTTGATCGTGAATCCCTGCTCGTACAGCAACTCGCGAATCCGCCGGATCAGCAGCACTTCGTGGTGCTGGTAATACCGACGATTGCCACGCCGCTTCACCGGCCGCAGTTGAGTGAATTCCTGTTCCCAATAACGCAGCACATGCGGCTTGACCCCGCACAGTTCGCTGACTTCACCGATCGTGAAGTAGCGCTTCGCGGGAATCGGAGGCAAGACGACTTTCTCAACCGTAGTGGTCATCGTCGGTTAACCGTCGGTAAAGGGTGCGCGGCGGCCGCGCGGAGACGTCAGCGCGCGGGGCTTACTCCGCGCCGTTTTCGACCAGCGCCTTCAGCTTCTGGCTCGCGTGGAAGGTTACCACCCGGCGGGCCGCGATCGGAATCGCCTCGCCCGTTTTTGGATTGCGGCCCGGACGCTGCGGCTTGTCGCGCAACTGGAAATTGCCGAACCCCGACAGCTTGACGCTTTCGCCGTTTTCGAGCGCGTCGCGAATCACCTCGAAAAACGCCTCGACCATGTCCTTCGCTTCACGCTTGTTCAGCCCGACGCTGTCGAACAGCAGCTCCGCCAGTTCCGCCTTCGTCAGCGTGGGCGTCTCGGTGGACGCCGGCGCCGAAGCGTCGCGGTTCATGGCGCTGCGTTGCGCCGTCAGGAGGGCTTCGAATTCACTCGAGGTCATGTCGTTCATATCTGCCATACAGCGCGTTAAATCAAAACTTACGATCGGAAAAGGCCGCCCGCGAGCGGGCGGACCTCTTCCTTAGCCGCGCAGACGCGCACCAGCACGAGCCATCCGCTCGACCAGCGTCTGGATCGCCTGATCGACGACCTCGTCCTGTAGCGTGCCAGCCGCGTCCTGCAGCGTCACACGGAAGGCAAGGCTCTTCTCGTGCGCGGCAAGACCACCGGAAGTATTTGATTTTGCACGAAATTCGTCGAAGAGTACAACCTTCTGAACGAATCGGCAGGCCTCTTCGGCAAGCGCCTTCTTCATTTCGTCGAAAAGTGCCTGAACCTCGACCGCCTGATCGACGACCACGGCAATATCGCGACGAACCGGCGGGAATTTCGACACGTCGGTCGGTGCGGGCAACGCACGTGCAATCAGCGCGTCCGCGTCGACCTCGAACATCACCGGCGCGTGCGGCAGCTCGTACTTCTGCATCAGGCGCGGGTGCAGTTCGCCGATCCAGCCGACCGCACGGCCATCGACTTCGATGCGCGCGCTGCGGCCCGGATGGAGGGCCGGATGCTCGGCCTTCACGAAGCGTGCGGCCGCAGGCGCGAGCAGCGCCTCGAGATCGCCCTTCACGTCGAAGAAATCGACCGGGCGGGTTTCCGTGCCCCACTGCTCGTCGAGCGCCGGACCATAGGCAAGCGCACCGACGCGCTTCGGCTGCACGTAGCCCTCGACCGTCAGCTCACCGGCCTTCGCCGCCGCATCGGTGAGGAACACGCGGCCAGCCTCGAACAGGCGCACCCGATCCGCGCGGCGGTTCAGGTTGTGGCGCAGCACGGAAATCAGGCTGCCGAACAGCGTCGTGCGCATCACCGACAGCTGGCTCGCGATCGGGTTCAGCAGACGGATCGGATGGTCGTTGCCCGCGAAATCCTGCTCCCACTCCGCATCGACGAAGCTGAAGTTGACGGTTTCCGCGTAGTCGCGCGCGGCGAGCGCGTGACGGATGTCGTGGATCGAGCGCCGCGTCTCGTTGGTCGCGCGCATTTCGCTCGTCGCGACCGGCGGACGCGCCGGAATCTTTTCGAAGCCGTAGATGCGCGCCACTTCCTCGATCAGGTCTTCCTCGATTTCGATGTCGAAGCGATGCGACGGCGGCGTGACGAGGAACGCATCGTCTTCACGCTCGAACGGCAGGCCGAGGCGCATGAAGATGCTGGCGATCTCGTCGGCGCCGATCTGCACGCCGATGATGCGGTTCGCGCGCGATACGCGCATCTTCACCGGCGCGCGCTGCGGCAGGTTCACCGACTGATCGTCGACCGGGCCGGCCTTGCCGCCGCAGATTTCGAGAATCAGTTGCGTGATGCGCTCGACGTGCTCGACGGTCGTCGCGTAGTCGACGCCGCGCTCGAAGCGATGAGCCGCATCGGTCGAGAAGTTGTACTTGCGCGCACGGCCGCGGATGCTGTCCGGCCACCAGAATGCGGCTTCCAGGTAGATGTTGGTCGTATCGAGCGTGACGGCCGTGCTGTCACCGCCCATGATGCCGGCCAGGCTTTCGACCTGACGGTCGTCCGAAATCACGCCGACCGTTTCGTCGAGTTCGACCGTGTTGCCGTTGAGCAGCTTCAGCGATTCGCCGCGCTTGCCCCAGCGCACCTCGATACCGCCGTGGATCTTGTCGAGATCGAACACGTGCGACGGGCGGCCGAGCTCGAACATCACGTAGTTCGAGATGTCGACGAGCGCCGACACGCTGCGCTGGCCGGAACGCGCGAGGCGCTCGACCATCCACTGCGGCGTCTTCGCATGCGCGTTCACGCCACGGATCACGCGACCCGAGAAGCGACCGCACAGATCGGGGGCGGCAATGTGCACCGGCAGCGTCTCGTCGAGCTCGACGCGCACCGGGCGGATGTCGACCGGCGTCAGCGGCGCGCCGGTGATCGCGGCCGTCTCGCGTGCAATGCCGAACACGGACAGGCAGTCGGCCTTGTTCGGCGTCAGCTTGATTTCGAAGATCGTGTCGTCGAGATTGAGCGTCTCGCGGATGTCCTGGCCGACCGGCGTGTCTTCCGGCAGCACCAGCAGCCCGCTGTGATCCTCGGACAGCTTCAGCTCGCGTGCCGAGCACAGCATCCCCTGGCTCTCCACGCCGCGCAGCTTCGACAGCTTGATCGCGAACGGCTTGCCGCCCTCTTCTGCCGGCGGCAGTTCCGCGCCGACCAGCGCGACCGGTACCTTGATGCCGGGTGCGACGTTCGGTGCGCCGCAGACGATATTCAGCGTCGCGCCGGTGCCGGCGTCGACCTGGCAGACATTGAGCTTGTCCGCATCCGGATGCTTGACGACTTCGAGCACGCGGCCGACGACGATCTTCGACGTCGGCGGCGCAGCCTTGCTCAGCGATTCGACTTCGAGCCCCGCCATCGTCAGCGCGTGCGACAGTTCGTCGGTCGTCAGCTGCGGGTCGACAAAGGTTCTCAACCAGGATTCAGGGAATTGCATGGATGTCTACGTTCGAAACAGGTTAGATCGACGCCCGGGCCCCGTCGGATCGTCCGTCGGGGCGTGCACGGGCACAGGTCGGCGCGGCGCGCGGCGTTACGCGAACTGGCGCAGGAAACGCAGGTCGTTCTCGAAGAACAGCCGGAGATCCTGGACGCCGTAGCGCAGCATCGTCAGGCGCTCGAGGCCGCTGCCAAACGCAAAGCCGATGTAGCGCTCGGGATCGAGGCCCATGTTGCGAATCACGGTCGGATGCACCTGCCCCGAACCGGAGATCTCGAGCCACTTGCCGGCGTTCTTGCCTTGCTCGAACATCATGTCGATCTCGGCCGACGGTTCCGTGAACGGGAAATACGACGGACGGAAGCGCACGAGGATGTCGTCGCGCTCGAAGAATTTTTTCAGGAAGTCGGTATAGACGCCCTTGAGGTCGGCGAAGCTGATGTTTTCGTCGATCCACAGCCCCTCGACCTGATTGAACATCGGCGAGTGGGTCGCATCACTGTCGACGCGATACGTGCGGCCCGGCGCGATCACCTTGATCGGCGGACGATTCATGCGCGCGTAACGCACCTGCATCGGGCTCGTGTGCGTGCGCAGCAGCAGCTGGCGGCCGTCGGCATCCTTGCCTTCGACGTAGAAGGTGTCCTGCATCGAACGCGCCGGATGGTTCTCCGGGCTGTTCAGCGACGTGAAGTTGTACCAGTCGGTCTCGATTTCGGGGCCGTCGGCCACATCGAAACCGATCGAGCCGAAAATCTGTTCGACACGCTCCCACGTGCGCATCACGGGGTGCAGGCTGCCTGCACCGGCGCCGCGGCCCGGCAACGTCACGTCGATCGCTTCGGCGGTAAGGCGCTGATTCAGCAGCGCGTCGGCCAGTGCCTGGCGACGGGCGGTCAGTGCGGCTTCAACCTGCTGCTTCACGACGTTGATGCGTGCACCTTCGGTCTTGCGTGCTTCGGGATCGAGCTTGCCGAGGCCCTTCAGCAACTCGGTCAGCGCACCCGACTTGCCGAGAAATCGTGCTTTCTCGTTTTCGAGCGTGGTGATGTCGGCAGCCTGTTCGAAGGACTGCTGCGCGTCGGCGACAATCTGGTCCAGATCCATAGATCCCATCATTTCCAACGTCATTCGGTCTTGGCGAGCGAAATCGCCCACCAAACAAAAAAGGGGCTCGGAAGAGCCCCGTTTTCGCTGCAGCGGCCGAGACTACCGGAACCTCGCTGCAACTAACCACGCAGTGCTAATTTCGCAATTAGGCTGCAACGGCGGCTTTCACCTGCTTGACGATCGCAGCAAAAGCAGCCTTGTCGAACACCGCCATGTCGGCCAGAACCTTACGGTCGAGTTCGATCGACGCCTTCTTCAGGCCGTTGATGAACACGCTGTAGGTCATGTCGTGCTGGCGAACTGCCGCGTTGATACGCGTGATCCACAGTGCGCGGAACACACGCTTCTTGTTGCGGCGATCGCGGTACGCGTACTGACCAGCGCGCATCACCGCCTGCTTGGCGATGCGGTAGACGTTATTGCGGCGGCCGCGATAACCCTTGGCCAGGTTGATGATCTTCTTGTGGCGGGCCCGTGCGGTTACCCCACGTTTGACTCGAGGCATGTTTCTCTCCTTAGAGTATCAGTTAGGGGTTACGCGAACGGCAGCATCGCGCGGACGGAGTTCAGATCGGAATCATGAACTGCCGTTGCGCCGCGCAGGTGACGCTTGTTCTTCGTGGTTTTCTTGGTCAGGATGTGACGCTTGAAGGCTTGACCGCGCTTGACGGTACCGCCCGGACGCACCACGAAGCGCTTTGCAGCACTCTTCTTGGTCTTCATCTTAGGCATGACGAACAACTCCAGTTTATTAGATGGCGATGGGTGTGCGGTTGGCTTGCGCCCTTGACCCGCCCTTCGAAACCCAGTCCACTTGTGTACGGCAACCGCTTGCGCAGCCGCCGTCATTGTTGGCACGCCGCCCTGACCGGGCAACGCGCCGAACCACTGCGAACCTGCGCGCGAAGCGCGCGGGCCCGTTACTTCTTTTTCTTCGGCGAGAGCACCATGATCATCTGGCGCCCTTCCATCTTCGGCATCTGCTCAACCTGGCCGACTTCCTCGAGATCCGTGCGCAGACGCTCAAGCATCCGCATACCGATTTCCTGGTGTGCCATTTCACGGCCGCGGAAACGCAACGTGATCTTCGTCTTGTCGCCCTCTTCGAGGAAGCGCACGAGATTGCGGAGCTTGACGTTGTAATCCCCGTCATCGGTACCCGGGCGGAACTTGACTTCCTTGACCTGGATGACCTTCTGCTTCAGCTTCGCTTCGTGCTGCTTCTTCGATTCCTGGTACTTGAACTTGCCGTAATCCATCAGACGGCAAACCGGGGGAACCGCTTGCGGCGCGATTTCCACCAGGTCAACATCCAGTTCTTCCGATTTACGGAAAGCATCAGCGAGTTTTACGATACCGAGCGGTTCGTTCTCGATCCCGACCAGACGCACTTCCGGCGCAGTGATTTCACCGTTGATGCGATGCGACGACTTATCAGTAGCGATGTTACGTTTCCTCTAAAAATTAAAAAAACGAGCCGCGCTGCCAGGGCGGTTACTTGAACGAGCGCAGGTCTTCCTGCAGACGCTCAACGAAGGCTTCGACCGGCATCACGCCAAGATCGACGCCGCCACGGGCACGCACGGCTACCGTTTGCGCATCACGCTCCTTATCGCCCACGACGAGGAGATAAGGCACCTTTTCCAGCGTGTGCTCGCGTATTTTATAGCTAATCTTCTCATTGCGCAAATCGGCCGTCACTCTAACCCCTTGTTTTTGCAACGATTGGGCCAGGGATTGCGCATATTCGGCCTGACTTTCGGCGATATTGAGCACAACTGCCTGGAACGGCGCGAGCCAGGCCGGCATCGCACCAGCGTGGTGCTCGATCAAAATGCCGAGGAAACGCTCCATCGAACCGACGATTGCACGGTGCAACATCACCGGACGACGACGGCTGCTGTCATCCGCGACATACTCGGCGCCGAGGCGCTCCGGCAGCACCATGTCGAGCTGCAGCGTGCCGCACTGCCACGAACGGCCGAGCGCATCCTTGATGTGGTACTCGATCTTCGGACCGTAGAACGCGCCTTCACCCGGCAGCTCTTCCCACGTGAGGCCGCAGGCCGTCAGCGCGTCGCGCAAGCCCTGCTCGGCGCGATCCCACGTTTCGTCCGTGCCCGCACGTTGCTCCGGGCGCAGCGACAGCTTGATGTCGATGTGATCGAAACCGAAGTCCTTGTACACACTCATTGCCAGCGTGTTGAACGCGATCGATTCCGAGATGAACTGGTCTTCCGTACAGAAGATGTGCGCATCGTCCTGCACGAAGCCGCGCACGCGCATCAGGCCATGCAGCGCGCCCGATGCCTCATTGCGGTGGCACGAACCGAATTCCGCGTAACGCAGCGGCAGGTCGCGGTACGAACGCAGGCCGTGCTTGAACACCTGGACGTGGCCCGGGCAGTTCATCGGCTTGATCGCGTAGTCGCGCTTCTCCGACTCCGTCGTGAACATGTTCTCGCGATAGTTCTGCCAGTGGCCCGACGCTTCCCACAGCGAACGGTCCATGATCATCGGCGTCTTGATCTCGAGGTAGCCGGCTTCGTTCACGCGGCGGCGCATGTACTGCTCGACCTGCTGCCACAGCGCCCAGCCCTTCGGATGCCAGAACACCATGCCCGGCGACTCTTCCTGCATGTGGAACAGGTCGAGCTGCTTGCCGAGCTTGCGGTGATCGCGCTTTTCCGCTTCCTCGAGCATGTGCAGGTATTGATCCTGATCTTCCTTCCTGGTCCAGGCCGTACCGTAGATGCGCTGCAGCTGCTCGTTCTTCGAATCGCCGCGCCAGTACGCGCCCGCGACCTTCATCAGCTTGAAGACCTTCAGCTTGCCGGTGGACGGCACGTGCGGACCACGGCACAGATCGGTAAAGCCGCCGTGCGAATACAGCTTGATTTCGTCGCTTTGCGGAATCGATTCGATGATCTCGGCCTTGTACTTCTCGCCGATGCTGCGGAAGTAGCCCGCCGCTTCGTCACGCGACACGACACGGCGCGTCACGGGCTCGTCCTTCTTCACGAGCTCCTGCATGCGCTTTTCGATCTTCTCCAGATCTTCGGGCGTAAACGGGCGGTTGTACGAGAAGTCGTAATAGAAGCCGTTGTCGATCACCGGGCCGATCGTCACCTGCGCGTCCGGGTACAGTTCCTTCACCGCGTACGCGAGCAAGTGCGCCGTCGAGTGACGGATGATGTCGAGGCCGTCGGCGTCCTTGTCCGTCACGATCGCGAGCGACGCGTCGCGGTCGATCACGGCCGACGTATCGACGAGCTCGCCATCGAGCTTGCCACCAAGCGCAGCCTTCGCAAGGCCGGGACCGATCGAGGCTGCAACCTCGGCAACTGTCACCGGATGCTCGTATTGTCGAACTGAGCCGTCAGGCAAGCGTATCGAAACCATAGCAATCTCCGTGATGCCGACAGTGGGCGGCAGACCAGGTACGCGATATAAAAATCACGCGGGAAAATTTCGCGACAAAAAAAATGCGGCCCCGCTTTCGAGGGGCCGCATTCGATACTTCACTCAAACTGAAAGGGCGAAAGGGTTCCTCGACTAGCGTCGCTCCGAAAAGGTTTCGGTCAACGTTCGCGGTGTCATAACCGTATTCGCCTTGTTCGCGTTGAGTTATTTGCTGCATCGAACACCCGGAAGCCGGGCATTCTCAATTCGTTGGTAGGCTCGATTGGACTCGAACCAACGACCCCCACCATGTCAAGGTGGTGCTCTAACCAGCTGAGCTACGAGCCTAGTGAAGCTAAGATTATATGGAGCCGTTACCCGCTTGGCAAGTATTTTTATGCGGTCGCAGCAAAATAACGGTGTTCGAACCCCACCTCACGCCTTCCGCCCCGCCCGCACGACGCCCTGTACCTCGCCGAGCAACGTGCACGCACGCTGCACCTGCGCCGAGTTCGATACCTCGACCGTGAACTGCATGAATGCCGCATTGCGGCGGCTCTGCGTCTTCACGCCCACCACGTTCATCTTCTCGCGCGCGAATACTTCGGAGATGTCGCGCAGCAACCCTTGCCGGTCGCTCGCCTCGATCATCAGGTCGACCGGATAGACGGACACCCCGCGCCCGCCGAGCACGTCGGCCGACCAGGTCGTCTGCAGCACGCGTTCCGGCGCGCGCTCGACCATCCGGCGGAACGTCGGGCAATCGGTCCGGTGGATCGACATCCCCTTGCCGCGCGTGACGAAACCGCTGATCGGATCGGGCGGCGCCGGACGACAGCAGCGCGCGAGCTGGGTCAGCAGCGCGTCGACGCCCACGACCAGTACGCCGGTCGACGCACCGTGCGCCACGCTCGCGCCGCTGCTGCGCTTCTCGAAATCGGCAGGCGCCTCGGGCGCTGGCTCGGGTGGCGGCGCATCGGACAGCGCGTGCTCGACATTGCGCAGGCTGAACTCTTCCTTGCCGACGACCGAGAACAGTTCTTCGGGCGACTTGAAGCCGAGCTTCGCGGCGAGATTGTCCAGGTTGACCGACGTCTTGCCCTCGCGTTGCAGCGTCTTTTCGACGAGCGCGCGGCCATGCGAGACGTTTTCCTCCTGCTCGATCGAGTTGAACCACGCACGCACTTTCTGACGCGCACGCGGGCTCTTCATATAGCCGAGCTGCAGGTTCAACCAGTCGCGCGACGGTCCGCCCTCCTTCACCGCGACGATCTCGACCGTCTGGCCGTTTGCGAGCGGCGTATTGAGCGGCACCATCGCGCCGTCGACGCGCGCACCACGGCAGCGATGGCCAAGTTCGCTGTGCAGGTGATACGCGAAATCGACCGGCGTCGCGCCCTGCGGCAACGCGATCACACGCGCCTGCGGCGTCAGCACGTAGATGTGATCGTCGTCGAGCGACGTCTCGCGCAATTGCGCCCACGCCTTGTCGCCCGACTTTTCCGCGCCGTCCTCGACGTCATCCTTCCACGCGAGCAACTGGCGCAGCCATGCGATCTTCTCGTCGTACTTGTCGCTTGCCGAGAACTGGCCACCGTAGCCGCGCGCGCCGGCTTCCTTGTAGCGCCAGTGCGCAGCGACGCCATACTCGGCGAAACGGTGCATCTCCTGCGTACGGATCTGCACTTCGAACGCGCGACCGTCATCGCCGATCACGACCGTGTGCAGCGACTTGTAGCCGTTCGGCTTCGGCCGCGAGATGTAGTCGTCGAATTCCTTCGGCACCGGCTGCCACAGGTGATGCACGATGCCGAGCACCGCGTAGCAATCCTTGATGTCCGGCACGATCACGCGAAACGCGCGCACGTCATACAGCTCGGAGAAGTCGAGCTCCTTGCCGCGCATCTTGCGCCAGATACTGTAGATATGCTTCGGCCGGCCGCTCACGTCAGCCTGGATGTTCGCGTCCGCCAGCTCTTGCTGCAACCGGTCGATCGCCTGCGTGACGTACGCTTCGCGCTCGATGCGCTTCTCGTCGAGCAGCTTCGCGATCCGCTTGTAGGTGACGGGATCCTCGAAGCGGAACGCGAGATCCTCGAGCTCCCACTTCAGTTGCCAGATACCCAGACGGTTCGCGAGCGGCGCATAAATTTCGAGCGTCTCGCGCGCGACGTCGGGCGGCGGGTCGATCTTCGCGGCCGCGTAGTAGCGCAGCGACTGCAAGCGCGACGCGAGCCGGATCAGCACCACGCGGATGTCCTGCGCGAACGAAAGCAGCATCTTGCGCAGCGCCTCGATCTGCGTACGCCGCTCTTCCGCCGCATCGCGCCCCGCATCGGGCACCGCATTCTGCGCGGCACGCAGGCTGACGGTACCGAGTCGCAACAGCTTGCGCACGTCGGACACGAGCCGCGCCACTTCGTCGCCGAAACGCTCGGTGAGTTCGCGCTCGGGGTCGCTCAGGTGCGGTGTCAGTACGAACAACGCAGCCGCCTGCATCGCGGACGGGTCGACGTTCAGCGTACGCATGATCGACGCCGTGCCCGCCGAGTGATCGGCGAGCAGCTCGCCCGACGACAGGCGCACGTCGCCGGCCCGCTCGCGCACGAACGCGAGCACGTCGTCGAACGACGGTGCCGCGACGGGGGAGGCGGAAACGGACTCGGTCATTGCTTGGCCTGGCGGAATGCGATCATCGTCGGGTTTCGTTCAGCTCCGCTGGGCAGCAACGACCACGATCTCGACGAGCAGCGCCGGATCCGCAAGCTTCGCCTCGACGGTGGCACGCGGCGGCGTGTTGCCGTGCGCGACCCATACATCCCACTCCGCATTCATGCCTTCGAAGTTCGCCAGATCCGAGATGTAGATCTGCACCGACAGCAGATGCGCCTTGTCGCTGTTCGCTTCGGCGAGCAGGCGGTCGATGTGGCCGAGCACTTCGCGCGTCTGGCCCTTGATGTCCTGCGTGGTGTCTTCGGCGATCTGGCCGGCCAGATACACGGTACCGTTGTGGATCGCGGTTTCGGAGAGACGGGCCCCGACGTGGTGACGAATGACTGCCATGGAATGTTCCGGTCGTGAATGGGTGAGAAATCGGGCGGCGGCACGGCCCGCGTGCCGCCTAACCGCATATTATGACGCGTTTATGCGCCGCCTTCGACGAAAAACCGCCGCGCGAGGGCAATCTGGCTTGCATCGATGAACGCCGGCGCGTGGCCCGCCCCTGGAATCTCGGCATGCGTCACATGCCGGCCGCGACGCACCATGTCGGCCACCGTCTCACGCGACAGCAGATCCGACGTCTCGCCACGCACGACGAGCAGCGATGCGTTCGTCGTCTCGATCGCGTGCCACAGCGCGGCCTCGCCGAGCGCCGCCAATTCGGGCGTCGTCGCCTTGAACGGCTCAGAGATGCGCGGATCGTAGCGGATCGTCCAGCCACCTTCGAGCAGTTCGCGCAGCAGCGGCCCGTTGATCTCGCGCCACTCGTCGGCGGTCAGCGCACCGAACGGCAGCGACAGCGACGTCAGATAGTCGATGCCCTCCTGCCGGGTCGCAAAGCGCGGCTGCACGCCGAGATACTCGCCGATGCGCGTCAGCGAATCAGGTTCGATGCGCGGGCCGACGTCGTTGACGATCATCCGGCGCAGCGGCGAACCGGGCAACCCCGCGAACGCCATGCCGATCAACCCGCCCATCGACGTGCCGAACCAGTCCACCGACTCCACGTCGAGTCGCGCAATCAGCGTCACCATATCGGCCACGTATTGCGGGATCGCATAGAGCCGCGGATCAGCCAGCCAGTCCGACTGGCCGCGCCCGACGACATCGGGGCAGACGACGCGATACGTATCGGACAGCGCAACCGCGAGCCGGTCGAAATCGCGTCCGGAACGGGTCAGGCCATGCACGCAGACCAGCACGCGCGGGTTGGCGGGATCGCCCCACTCGGTGTAGGCGACGTGGTGAAGGCCGGCAGCGCTCGCACACTGCACGCGCCGCTGGCGAGGAACCTGGGAATTCGCTGGGGTCGTTGGCATCGTTGGCATCGTTGGCATCCTGTCGAACGGGGGCGACGCGCGGGGCAACGCTTGCGACGCCCGATGCAAACGATTGTAAACCGCTTCAGCCGTACGGGTCCGCTCATCGGACACCCGACAATCGACCTGACGTTGACAATGACAAACGCCCCGCATGCCGTCGTCCGGCTTGCGGGGCGTTGAAGCCGCGCGTACGCGCGGAACCTTATGCGACCGCGCTGATGTCGAGCGGCGCGCCCGTCTTCGCCTGGATCTCGTCGGCGCTCACGCCGTCGGCGAGCTCAAGCACCTTCAGGCCGGACGGCGTCACTTCGATCACGCCGAGATCGGTGATGATCAGGTCGACCACGCCGACACCCGTCAACGGCAGGTTGCATTCTTCGAGGATCTTGTGCTGGTCGCCCTTCGCGACATGCTCCATCAGCACGACGACGCGCTTCACGCCGGCGACGAGATCCATCGCGCCGCCCATCCCCTTGATCATCTTGCCGGGGATCATCCAGTTCGCGAGGTCGCCCTGCTTGCTGACCTGCATCGCGCCGAGGATCGCCAGGTTGATGTGGCCACCGCGGATCATCGCGAACGAATCGGCCGACGAGAAGATCGACGAGCCCGGCAGCGTCGTGACGGTCTGCTTGCCGGCGTTGATGAGATCGGCGTCGACTTCGTCTTCGGTCGGCGACGGGCCGATGCCGAGCAGGCCGTTCTCCGACTGCAGCCACACCTCGACGCCTTCCGGCACGTGGTTCGCAACGAGCGTCGGCAGGCCGATGCCGAGGTTCACGTAGAAGCCGTCCTGCAGTTCCTTCGCCGCGCGCGCGGCCATCTGGTCACGATTCCAGGCCATGTCAGTCTCCTTTCGCGCGTACGACGCGTTGTTCGATGCGTTTTTCAGGCGTCGCGTTCAGCACGATACGCTGCACGAAAATCCCCGGCGTGTGGATGTGGTCCGGATCGAGCGCGCCGTTCTCGACGATCTCCTCGACCTCGGCGACGGTGATCTTGCCGGCCATCGCACACATCGGGTTGAAGTTGCGCGCGGTGCGGCGAAAGATCAGGTTGCCGGACTTGTCGGCCTTCCAGGCCTTCACGAGCGCGACATCGGCCGTCAGCGACGGCTCGAGCACGTAGTGGCGATCGCCGAACTGGCGCGTTTCCTTGCCTTCCGCGATCACGGTGCCGTAGCCCGTGTTCGTGAAGAACGCCGGGATGCCCGCACCGCCTGCACGCAGCTTTTCGGCGAGCGTGCCTTGCGGCGTGAATTCGAGCTCGAGTTCGCCGGCCAGGTACTGGCGCTCGAACTCCTTGTTCTCGCCGACGTACGACGAGATCATCTTCTTGATCTGGCGCGTTTCCAGCAGCAGCCCGAGGCCGAAACCGTCGACGCCTGCGTTGTTGCTGATGCAGGTGATGCCCTTGACGGCCGTATCGCGCAACGCCGCGATCAACGCCTCCGGAATCCCGCACAGGCCGAAGCCGCCCACCGCGAAGGTTTGTCCATCGCGGACGATCCCTTCCAGCGCGGCAGCCGCGCTTGGATAGACTTTGTTCATCAGTTGTCCCTTCCTCTATGGAAACCAGCGAAACCGGTTCACGCGCCCACGTGGCCCGCAAGCCCGCCGCATCATTCTATGCATGCACGGCGATGCCTGCGTCGAGGCGCGCTGTTTTTATACCGCGGCAAACCGCCACGAGATGCCTGAAAGGGTACGATGCGGCGCGGATGCGGCACAATACGCAAAAATACATAAGCGTTTGCCTCCGCTTGCCTGCGCCATGCCCGCTCTCGACTACCAGACTGCCTTCCTCCTCGCGCCGCTCGGCCTCGTCCTGTCGCGCGACCGCGTGATCGAGGACTGCAACGACGCGCTCGCGTCGATCTTTCGCTGCGCGCGGGCCGACCTGATCGGAAAATCGTACGAGGTGCTCTACCCGTCAACGGACGAATTCCAGCGAATCGGCGAACGTATCGCGCGCGTCATGGCGGCGAACGGCATCTACTCGGATGACAGAATCATGAAACGGGCGGACGGCGAGCTGTTCTGGTGCCACGTCACCGGCCGCGCGATCGACCGCACCGCGCCGCTTGCGGCGGGCGTGTGGACCTTCGAGGATTTGAGCGCGACGCGTCGCGTCGCCGTCGAACTGACCCCGCGCGAGCGCGAGATCGCCGCGCAGCTCGCGACCGGCAAGACCAGCAAGCAGATCGGGCGCGTGCTCGACATCAGCTCACGCACGGTCGACATCTACCGCGCACGGCTGATGCGCAAGTACGGGACCAACAATACGCCCGAGCTGCTGCAGCGCCTGCTCGGGCAGTGAATGACGGCGCCCGTATGACAATCGGCCGCACAGGGCGGCCGATTCGGGAAACAACGGGCATGGCGCGCCGCCGGCGACCTGGTGCCGGCCCGGCTTCGCGGAATCGACGCTCAGCCGACCTTCGCCGCGAGCGCGCGCTCGATCGTGTCGCGCAGCAACTGGGGCAACGGCACCGACTTGCCGAGCGCGTAGTCGACCCACACACATCGCGCATTGCCGCGCGCATAGACATGCTGCGGATCGTCGGCGCGCGTGAGCTCGAAACCCGTGTCGAAGCTGCTACGGCCGGGTTTCGCAGCCGACATCCTCGCGATCACGTCGCCCGGATAGTGCAGCTGCTTGAGAAACTCCATCGACGCCGTGACGATGACGGGCCCCTGCCCCTCGCCATTGCCGCCGGCGATGCCGAGCTCCTCGAACCACGAGATCCGCGCCTGCTCCATGTAGCGGAAATAGACCGTGTTGTTCACATGGCCGAACGCGTCCATGTCGCCCCAGCGGATCGGCATCGACATCTCAAAAACGGGGGAATAATCACTCATTGCAGTCTTCTTTGTTGCTGAATGTCATCCGCTCAGGCGAGGCCGAAACCGTCGTCGGCGGAGATAATCGAGCCATTGATGAACTGCGACTCGTCGGCCGCGAGCAGCAACAACAGCCCGTCGAGATCCTGCGGCTTGCCGACGCGCCGGCGCGGCAGCATCGACTGCAGCTTCTGGCCCTGCTCGGTTTCCCACAGGTAATGATTGATTTCGGTATCGATATAACCCGGACAGATCGCGTTGACGTTGATCCCGTGGCGCCCCCACTCGAGCGCCATCGCGCGCGTCATCTGCACGACCGCCGCCTTGCTCATCGCGTACAGGCCGATCTGCGGAAACACGCGCAGCCCGGCCACCGACGCGATGTTGATGATCCGGCACGGCGGCTTGCCGTTGCCGCTTCCGTTCGCGCGCATGATCATCCGCTTCGCGACTTCCTGCGCGACGAAGAATGCGCCGCGCGTGTTGGTGTCGAATACGAACTCGAAATCGGCCGGCGTCACGTCGACGAGCTTCTGCATTGTCGAGACGCCCGAATTGTTCACGAGGATGTCGATCGTACCGGCTTCCGTCTCCGCGTGCGCGACCGCCGCCTTGATGCTCTGGACGTCGGTGACGTCGAGCGACACGACGTGCGCAGCACCGCCCGCCGCCTCGATCTCGGCACGCAGCTCCTTCAGGCGCTCGACGCGACGGCTCGCGAGCACGACCTTCGCGCCGGCCTGCGACAGCACCTGTGCAAAGCGCTGCCCGAGGCCGCTCGACGCGCCCGTGACCAGCGCAACCTTGCCTTCCAGATTGATCGACCGACCCATTTGCACTTCCCCTTTCGATGTCGTTTCGCCGCCACGGACAATACGGCCCGAACGGCATTACCCTAGCACGAAAATAGAACGATCGTGCTAATCTAGCCGCATGCTGTTGCGGCAAGCGTTTCGTTTCGCAGACAATACGCTCCCGAATAAAAGCATTCTAACGGTTAGAGGAACGCCAATGACCCCCGCAAGCCTCATCGAGCAATACGGCCCGCGCGAATCGATGGAATACGACGTCGTGATCGTCGGCGGCGGCCCCGCCGGGCTGTCGGCGGCGATCCGGCTCAAGCAGCTGGCCGCCGAGAAAGGCACCGAGATCGGCGTGTGCGTGCTCGAGAAGGGTTCCGAGATCGGCGCGCACATCCTGTCGGGCGCGGTGA
>NZ_JAAGPE010000153.1:0-23063 GCF_017104605.1 Burkholderia sp. Ac-20384
GCTGCTGGAGCCGACGGTGATCGCCGCGCTGTACGAAGCGTCGCAGGCCGGCGTCAAGGTCGAACTGATCGTGCGCGGCGTCTGCGCGCTGAAGCCCGGCGTGCCGGGGCTGTCGGAAAACATCACCGTACGCTCGATCGTCGGCCGCTTCCTCGAGCACCACCGGATCTACTATCTCCACAACGACGTGTCGGGGTTGCCGGAGGAACTGACCAACGCCGAGGGCGAGTTGATTTGGCAGGCTCGTCACGAGGTTTGGGGCAATGCGGTGCAGGAGGAGTGGATTGCGTGGGCTCTGCAGCAATCGGTGCCGGAATCCCGCGCATTGGCGTCGTTAGCCGCCGCCTTACCCTGATCGATCCGCGCCAGCGGCACATAGCTGTTGGACTCATACAAGTACGTCAGCGCTTCCTCGCCCTGACGGTCGTGGTCCATCGAATACGGTTGATGGAATTGGTGGCGGGGTAATTACGCCGTCAGCGGGAAAGGCCGGGCAGTTCGAGATCGCAACTGGCAACAAAGACATAGGGGAGGTGCTTGGGGCGCGTGACACTTCTTATGATGCAACATTCCATGTGCTGAAATATTGAGGCGTGCAAGATGAGTGTGGAATTAAAGAAATTTTTTGAAAAGAGGTTGCAGGAAACTATCAGGGAAAATATTGGCGAGAGTGGTGTAAAAGTGTCGAGGGGTGAGATTCTTGTTGGTCAGGAAGGGGAGGGTAGTGGGCGTATTGGATTCCGGTTTCTGAAGAATGCTAATGGTTATATTCTTTCTGCCGCTGCTGATTCTCGTGAGCTACAGGATTTTTATAAAAACAGCAATCCACCATACAAGCCGAAAATACCGACAGGTCTTGTTTTTGCGATGAATACATCCATGGAAACGGTAAAGTCGTTCTCTCCTAATGTCGGTGGTGCAGTTGACCTTCCGCGGAATGAGATGGAGGTTGAATCGACGTGCCGATGGATATGCGAAAAGGTGGCGAATATTTATTTGCCTAGGATGGTCAATGTGGTGGGGGGTAAGCCCGGGCTGATTCGCGATGTAATGGAGAATCCTGGCTACTATTCATATCCATTTTTGACCATCGTTTTTGCGGCGAAGAAAAATGGTATTGGAGTGGGTGAGCTTGATGTTGATTTTATTCTGAGTAAGAAAATATCTTTTAATAAATCGTTTGATGGAGATTTTATGAAGATTAATCTTTAGAGTGTAATTCTGGTGATCTCGGGGTGGGTAAAATTGATCGATAAAAATCCATAAAAATTCGCAATATCCTGCCCCGATCTCTTCGAGCGGAGGGTGCGACTTGTATGCATACGCGCTCGCCCGGTTGTCCTGAGTCGATCCGTTGGGGTGAGCAGCGTCTCGTTTATCGGATGGAAGTTGGTCGGCGGATACGCCCTTGCCTAATGATGGCGCACAGTCACGTAATATCTTTTAGTTCGGGTATCGGTGGCATCGAACGACTTCGGAGAATTTCGGATAAGTGCTTCAGCATCAATGAAAGAAGGGGCTGCCATATTAGATGAAAATTATAATCCCTATGCTTTGATGCGACTCGTAGCACAGCTCAAGGACGTGAGCACGCAATTCATCTACGGTAACGGAGGTACACGACCGACGCAGATTTCCTATGATGTTCTGCAAGGTGGGTAGAAGGTCGTGAGTGCAATATTTAACAACTAAGAGTGCATCATGGTAGATGAAGAATTGAAGCAGGCTCGGAGTGCCTTGAAGGCATTTTTTTCTGAAATGAATCAGTGGGAGACTCGGTTCTACTGGGCCAAGCAGAATGCTTTGCTAGAGCATCTAGATACGGAGGGCGTTGACAAGGAGGGGCGTAGTGATTTAATCGAGATTATTAATAGGTGGGCGTTTCCGGATAAGGCGAACGAGGGGCGTTTAATTGACCTTGGTTGTACTTCGCCACCGTCATACGATCCAGAGAGTGATGTAGAGGAGAGCGCTGAAATGGAAGGTGGGGTAGCAATTTTTACCATTCGCCAGACGACAGGGCTGCAAAATCAATTCCGCTTCACATTGAAGCGTCAAGATGGAGGGTGGAGAATCAAGAAGAAGGAGCTTCTCAATTTTAAGGATAAGTGGCAGCGATCAGTTTTGTAGCCATGCCTCACGTTGGTTACGAGGCGGTTGGTCTGGTCGAGCTACTGACTGGATGCAGCACCAAATTTCAAACCAATATTTGTGAACACTCAACTGGAGAGGAATCATGGGTGCGTGGGGTTTTGAACCATGGGGAAACGATGAGTCAGTGAGTTGGTTTTCGAAATTCATCAAAAGCTGCAATCTGACCATGGTAAAAGATAGTTTTGATAATTTCAACGAAGCGGACGAAGTTAAATGCGAACAAATCAGGGCGGCATGTTATATTTTACAGTTTTTGGCAAAACCTTATATTTGGCAGCAGGACGAAAAAAATGGAGATGCAAAAAAACTTCTTGAGAGAGGTATAGAAATTCTTGGAAATATGATAAATCCACCAAATTCAAAATGGACATTCTTGGAAATGTGGGATTCTGAAGATGGAATTATCAGGTCGGTTGAAAGTCAGATTTTCGAATTAAAAAAATGTCTTTCCGAATGGAAGGCTTGAAGTCTAAAAAGTGACGCGCTGCTGGCCAAGCAGTGGCAGTATGAGGCGGCGGGCGACGTCGTCCAGAAGCGCGATCAGCGCTACGGGACGACGAACTACAGTTACGACGCAACCAGCCGCATTGAGCAGGCGACGGGGCCAGGCCAGCCGTCCGAGGTGTTCCGCTGGGATGCCGCCGCGAACCTGGTATCGAGCGACCACCCGGGCGGCTACGTCGAACACAACCGGCTCAGGATGTTCGAGGACAAGCGCTTTGAGTATGACGCGTACGGGCGGCTCGTGCGCAAGCTGAGCGGCCACGGCCCCGCCAAAGAGCAGACGCTCGAATACGACGACTGGAATCAGCTGAAGACCGTCGTGACGAAGGACCGGCTCGGCGTGTCGACCACGCACTTCGAATACGACGCGTTCGGCCGTCGAATCCGCAAGCTCAATGGCAGCTATACGAGCAGGGATTTCCTATGGGACGGTATGCGGCTCGTGCAGGAGATCTATCACGATCGACTCGGCGAAGAGGCGCTGACGTACCTATACGAGCCGGACAGCTATGTACCGCTCGCGCGGATCGATCAGGCGGCGCCCGCGGCGAACGATGACGATGCGCGTGACACCGTCTACTATTTCCATAACGACGTGTCGGGGTTGCCCGAAGGGCTGACCGACGTCGACGGCGAACTGGTCTGGCAGACTCGCTACAAGGTATGGGGCAACGCAGTTCAGGAGGAATGGATCGCGCGAGCGCCGCAGCGGCCGGCGCCGGCGTGGGGCGAAGTGCAGGCGGCGGATCCGGTCCCGACGGATGTGCCTCGGCCGCAGAACCTGCGCTTCCAGGGGCAGTATCTGGACCAGTGAGACTGGGTTGCACTACAACACGTTCCGGTTCTACGATCCTGACATCAGGCAATTTATCAGTCCGGATCCAATCGGGTTGATGGGCGGAACTAACCTCTATCACTCTGCGCGAAACCCGATCTCGTGGATTGATCCGTTCGGGCTGTCCCCATGCTTAACCAAGTCCACGCCAGAATCATTTGAGGACTGGGTGGCGCGCAGTCGTGGCAAGGCCGATGTGTACCCGAGAGGTGCAGAGGGACAAGAACCTAATTATGTAGGGATAGCAAAAGATCCGTCTACACGGCACGCGAAAAACCGTGGTTATGACCTCGACTTGCTTACAGATCAGACGGGGCAGCTTCCGAGAAATCAGGCGAGATCAATTGAGCAGGCGATAATTTATGCAAAGCGCGGCGAATTTAAGAATATTGATAACAGTATTGATCCGAACCGCTCTTTGTATAACGATGCTGTAGCATGGGGTCGAAATTGGTTGCGGGATAACGGATTGGGGCATCTGCTCGAATGAGGCAAGTGAAAATGAAGGAAGTGATTAATCTCCTGGAAGGTGGGAAAAAAGCCAGGCCGGAGAAAGGGGATTTATTCGTCACGCATATGAGGGGAATTGGGTTCATACCAGGTCTCGTGGTGAAGGATGATTTCAAATATGGCTCAGAGGAGCTTTGTATAATTTATCTGTACAACGAGATTTCGGCTGAGAAGAATTATAAATTCACATTGGATAAGAATAATTTGATTGTGCCGCCTGCTCTTGTCGCAACGATGGACTGGAGGGCGAAGGGAGGGTTTGAGAATGTCGGGCGCCTGCGTGAATCGGATATGAATATTTTCCAGAATCACTGCTTTTATGACCGGTTAAGGAGGCGCTGTGTTGATAATAATGGCGAGGTGTGTGAGAAATTCGAGCCGTGTGGGATTCGTGCGATTTCAAATATCGGTGCGGAAGCTATAGATATTTATCGTAAATTAAATCCAGATGTTGAGATTGTTGAGTAATTGCGGATTCGACGAAGTAAAAATTGAAGCGCTATCGGACGAGGTGACATGGTACTGCGGGAGTATGCGTCGGGGGTTCCATGCAAGTCCTGCAAGGGGGGGGGTGATGCAACCGCTGTCGTAGGCACCGAGGCCTCAGGGCAATGTGACGGCAAGGAGGCGGGGCCATGCCTTGGGGCCTCCTTGGTTGAAGAGGAGAGTTCGCTTGGTATTTTGCATCGAGTAAATGAAGCGGATCGGTTACTCATGAAGAAAGAGTATTTCCACTCCAGAACGGAGTTTCCATGCGGCCTCGGAGAGATTTTTACGGAATTTGTTGATGGTGTCGCGACGCGCCAGATTAGTCGACCCGACAATGGATCTGTCTACGCGTCGTCATCCAGGCACGATTGGAACCCTGATATTGGTTTTTTGCTATTTGACGGGATGAAGGACGAGCTTGAAATCTCGCCACATGACGAAATCAATGAGGAGGATTTCGAGCGTGCCTGGAATGCTGCCGTGGGCAACGTTTCTTAACGAAGTTGGGGTACCCGTGAAAACCACGCTCCCTCAGCCCCGATAAGTCTTATCCGTGTCTGAAGATCGGTGGAGTGTGGCTAATCAACGATGCGTGTTTTGTCTCGGGCCGCAATGTGCAGATCATGATTGGGCCCGACAGGCTGATCATCGCGCAACTGCAAGAGCCAATGTCGCAGGATGCGGCCACGCTGCGTGAAGTCGCGCACCGTGCCGAGTAGGGCAGCCGCCGCCGACCACCTCAACCCATCACCAACCGATATTGCAAGACGACCGCCACGTTCCCGCACCACCGGTAGCCTTGCACTTCGTTCCCGCGCCGTTGTCATAGAACGTCCGCGTTTCCGGTTGCGGCACCGAAGGATCGAACGGATTCGGCGCGCCATGCGGGCCGCGCGGAGCATCGTACGGCCGCTGCGGCGCATACGACCCGCCACTACCAGCTGGCCGTGAGCCGTTAGCGCGCAGATACTCATTCCAGTTCTCCGCGCGCTGTTCATATCCCGGCACTGCGCGACCAAAACTATCGCTCCCACCGGAGCCAAGCGCGACCCGGTTCGACGGCAATACCAAATCAGCCTCGTGCTCAACCGAAGGCGTCGGCGCCACCAGCGCATCGCCCGTCACCCGCAACGGCCGCGTATCAGGCGTATCGAACGGGCTGCGCTCAACCGGCGCTGCGTACTCCAGGCGACCGTGGCCCATCCGCGCCGCATGCCCGTCATCCCGAGCAACAGCCCTACGCTCCGACCGAAACACATTGGCCCCCGCCGACCGATCGGTCAGCGAATCGCGCCCGGAAGCATCGACGGCAGAAACAGAAAGCGCACACGTAATCGCGGCGGCGGCAGAAGAAAAGCGGGAGAGGTGATTCATCAGCGTTCCGAAGCAGGTGATATGCGATGAGAAAAAAACGGCAGATCACTGGCTGGCGGCTGGGCGACGGACGGGCGTCGAAGCGGCCCTGAAGCGACTGCGAGGCGCGGCGTACGCGACTCACAGGAAGGCTGGCTGGATTGCAGAAGCGAATTCGTATTATTTCACGAAAATAACAACCAGCTTCCAAATGTTTAGTTTTGTTTGTAAACAGAAGGACTTACCGCCTCAAGCGAACGCCCCGAGTTGGTGCCCATCCAACTAATCATCAGTTGATTAATTTTCAACGATCAGACCCTTAGCAGCCCGAAAGCACGTCTCACGAAATCAACCATCTCCGAACACCAAGCACAGCAAGGCAACGAGCCAACTCAGCCCACCCCGTAGCAACCCAATTGCACCCCAGGCAAACGTTCTCGCCCGGCCCAAGGTTGCGCCCCAATCGCCACCACCACCCCACAAAACCCTCCGTGTTTTCCCTCGGTCGACCGGCATTTTTGACAGACGATTTAAAAACGCCCATATAATTTCGACTGCCTTGCCAACGGCTGTCGGACCATCCCTCCGAACAAGCGATTTGGCAAGCGGGGCAGGCGAAACGCTTGCGCAATGCAAGACGCATCACGATGTCTTTCCGAACCAGACGTCCCCTTCGGGGACTGCAAGAGCCGGGCCCCGCTACGCAACATTCCGCCGGAGTTCCGTCTTCTATGTGTCTCGGGCGTGTCCCATGTCCTCGCCCCGGGTGCTGTTCGATTGCGCAAGTCATGCCGCCTTTGCCCGTATGACTAACAACATCGAGGAGCTCCTGATGACGCTGTCCCGTCTTACGTCCATTTCCGTCGCCGCCGTGCTGTTCGCCGCCGGCGCCGCCGCCGCGCAAGCGGAAACCGTGAAGATCGCCATCGCTGGTCCGATGAGCGGTTCGGTCGCCCAATACGGCGACATGGTGAAGGCCGGCGCGCTGACCGCGATCGAGCAGATCAACGCAGCCGGCGGTGCGGGCGGCAACAAGTTTGAAGTCGTGATGATGGACGACGCTTGCGAACCGAAGCAGGCCGTCGCCGTCGCCAACAAGATCGTCAGCCAGAAGATCAAGTACGTGATCGGTCACGTGTGCTCGGGTTCGACGATCCCGGCCTCGGACATCTACGAGAACGAAGGCATCGTGATGGTCACGCCGTCGGCCACCGCGCCGCAGCTGACGGAAGGCAAGAAGCGCCACTTCATCTTCCGCACGATCGGCCGTGACGACCAGCAAGGCCCGGCCGCCGCGCACTACATCATCAACAACGTGAAGCCGAAGAAGGTCGCGGTCCTGCACGACAAGCAGTCGTACGGCCAGGGCATCGCGTCGTCGGTCAAGAAGGACCTCGAAGCTGCGAAGATCCCGGTCGTCCTGTTCGAAGGCATCAACGCCGGCGATTCGGACTACTCGGCGATCATCACGAAGCTGAAGTCGCAAGGCGTCGACTTCGTCTACTTCGGCGGCTACCACCCGGAAATGGGCCTGCTGATGCGCCAGGCGCGCGAGCAGGGCGTGAAGGCAACGTTCATGGGGCCTGAAGGCGTGGGCAACAAGGACGTGACGGCGATCGCCGGCCCGGCCTCGGAAGGCATGCTCGTCACGCTGCCGGCCGACTTCTCGGCCGATCCGGCCAACGCGGCACTCGTGAAGGCGTTCGCGGACAAGAAGCGCGACCCGAACGGCCCGTTCCAGATGCCGGCATACGCAGCGGTGAAGATCATCGCCGACTCGATCGCCGGAGCGAAGACGACCGATCCGACCAAGGTCGCCGCGTACATGCACAAGACGACGTTCGACACGCCGATCGGCAAGGTCGCGTATGACGCACAGGGCGACCTGAAGGCGTTCAAGTTCGTCGTGTACACGTGGCACAAGGACGCGACGAAGACCGCCGCCAAGTAACACGGAGTACCCGCCCGCGCACCCGCCCTGTCCGAGACCCGGACGGGGCGGGTGCGTATTGGCTGCGCATCGGCCCAGTGCGCAGCCAACGGGCGGCCCGAGACGACACCGTGCGTTGCGCGCGGCCGAACGCCGTGATCCGGCGACGGCATGCGACACAACGCCAACGGGAGCTTCCCGCACATGACTGACTTCTTTCCGCAATTCGCCCAGCAACTGGTCAACGGCCTGACGCTGGGTGCGATCTATGCGCTGATCGCCATCGGCTATTCGATGGTCTACGGCATCATCGGCATGATCAACTTCGCCCACGGCGAGATCTACATGATCGGCGCCTACGTGGGCCTCGTGACCCTCACTGCAATCGGCATCTCCGCCGGCTATCCGCTGCCGCTCGTGCTCGGCGCCGCGCTGATCGTGTCGGTGATCGTCACCGGCCTGTACGGTTTCGCGGTCGAGCGCGTCGCGTATCGTCCGCTGCGCGGTGGCCCGCGCCTCGTGCCGCTGATCTCCGCGATCGGTATGTCGATCTTCCTGCAGAACTACGTGCAGATCGGCCAGGGCGCACGTGACGTGTCCGTGCCCGTGCTGATCTCCGGCGCGTTCGACATCCATCTCGGTGGCGACTTCGACGTGACCATCCCGTATTCGCGCCTGATGATCGTCTGCGTGACGCTCGTGCTGATGATCGCGCTCACGCTGTTCATCTCGCATTCGCGGATGGGCCGAGCGTGCCGCGCATGCGCCGAGGACATGAAGATGGCGAACCTGCTCGGCATCGACACGAACCGCGTGATCTCGTTCACGTTCGTGCTCGGCGCGATGCTGGCCGCCGTCGGCGGCGTGCTGATCGGCCTGACGATCGGCAAGCTGAACCCGTATATCGGCTTCGTCGCGGGCATCAAGGCGTTTACCGCCGCGGTGCTCGGCGGGATCGGCAGCATCCCGGGCGCGATGCTCGGCGGCGTGCTGCTCGGCCTCGCGGAAACCTTCGCAGCAGGCTACATGCCGGCCGAGTACAAGGACGTCGTCGCGTTCGGCCTGCTCGTGCTGATCCTGCTCTTCCGCCCGACCGGCCTGCTCGGCAAGTCGGACATCGAAAAGGTTTGAGGGAGACGCAGATGAGTCAAGTCATTTCCGTTCGCCGCCCGGCCGCCGACGCTTCGATCGGCCAGGCGCTGAAAAATGCCGTGGCCGCCGCGTTCCTGACGGCGATCCTCACGATTCCGGTGCTCGGCCTGCAGTTGAAGCTCGACGGCTATCAGGTCGTGCTGACGCCGCACTGGCGCCCGGTGTGGATCGCGGTCGCGGCCGTGTTCCTGTTCCAGTTGTTCAAGCCGTGGCTCGTGCGTGCGAAAGCGGCGGTCAAGCTGCCGGCGGTGCCCGCGATGGGCGCGCAGCAGCAGCGCGTGATCATCTGGGTGATGCTCGCGATCGGGTTCGTGTGGCCGTTCTTCGGCTCGCGCGGTGCGGTCGACGTCGCGACGCTCGCGCTGATCTACGTGATCCTCGGCCTCGGGTTGAACATCGTGGTCGGTTTCGCGGGGCTGCTGGATCTCGGCTATGTCGGGTTCTACGCGGTCGGCGGCTATACGTACGCGATGCTGAACCAGTATTTCGGGCTGTCGTTCTGGGAGTGCCTGCCGATCGCGGCCATCGCGGCGGCGACGTTCGGCTTCCTGCTGGGCTTCCCGGTGCTGCGCCTGCGCGGTGACTATCTCGCGATCGTGACGCTCGGCTTCGGCGAAATCATCCGCCTGCTCGCCAACAACCTGACGAGCCTCACCGGTGGCCCGGACGGCATCTCGAGCATTCCGAAGCCGACGGTGTTCGGCTTCGAGATGGCGCGCAGCGCGAGCGTCGAAGGCGCGAAGACCTTCCATGAACTGATCGGGCTGGAATACAGCGGCGAGCACATGGTGATCTTCCTGTACCTGATCGCGCTGGTGCTGGTCTGCTTCACGCTGTTCGTGACGAGCCGCCTGATCCGCATGCCGATGGGCCGTGCGTGGGAAGCGCTGCGCGACGACGAGATCGCGTGCCGTTCGCTGGGCCTGAACCCGACGCGCATCAAGCTGTCGGCGTTCACGCTCGGCGCGGCGTTCGCGGGCATCGGCGGCGCGTTCTTCGCGGCGCGCCAGGGCCTCGTGAATCCTGAATCGTTCACCTTCATCGAATCGGCGCTGATCCTCGCGATCGTCGTGCTCGGCGGGATGGGCTCGCAGCTCGGCGTGATTCTCGCGGCGATCCTGCTGACCGTGCTGCCGGAAGTCGCGCGCGGCTTCGCCGAGTACCGGATGCTGATCTTCGGTCTCGTGATGGTGTTGATGATGATGTGGCGTCCGCAGGGCCTGCTGCCCGCGAGCCGTCCCCACGTGGAGCTGCCGCAATGAGCGCGAATGCAGAACTGTTGAAGGTCGCCGGGCTGCAGATGCGCTTCGGCGGGTTGCTCGCGGTGGACGGGATCGATTTCGACGTGCGTCGCGATGAGGTGTTCGCGATCATCGGGCCGAACGGCGCGGGCAAGACCACGGTGTTCAACTGCGTCGGCGGCTTCTACAAGCCGACCGGCGGCGACGTCGTGCTCGACGGCCACGCGATCGCCGGGCTGCCCAGCCACAAGATCGCGTTGAAGGGCCTGGTGCGCACGTTCCAGAACATCCGCCTGTTCAAGTCGCTGACCGTCGTCGAGAACCTGCTCGTCGCGCAGCATCGCAAGGTGAAGGCGGGGCTGCTGCCGGGCCTGTTCTCGACGCCCGCGTATCGCCGTGCCGAGAAGGAAGCGCTCGAACGCGCGGCCGTGTGGCTCGACCGGATGGGGCTGACGGCGGTGGCCAACCGCCAGGCCGGCACGCTGTCGTACGGGCACCAGCGGCGTCTGGAGATCGCGCGCTGCATGATCACCGAGCCGCGCCTGCTGATGCTCGACGAGCCGGCGGCCGGCCTCAACCCGCAGGAGAAGATCGAGCTGCAGCACCTGATCGACAAGCTGCGCCGCGAGTTCGGTGTATCGGTGCTGCTGATCGAACACGACATGAGTCTCGTGATGGGCGTGTCCGACCGCATCCTCGTGATGGAGCACGGCCGGCCGATCGTGATCGGCACGCCGGAAGCGGTCCGCAACGACCCGCGCGTGATCAAGGCGTATCTGGGGGAAGAGTGATGCTGAAGCTGGAACAGGTCCATACGCACTACGGCGCGGTCGAGGCGCTCGCGGGCGTGTCGATCGAGGTGAACAAGGGCGAGATCGTCACGCTGATCGGCAGCAACGGCGCCGGCAAGACGACGCTGATGATGACCGTGTGCGGCACGCCGCGCGCATCGTCGGGCCGCGTGCTGTTCGAGGGCAAGGACATTACCGCGATGTCGACGCACCAGATCATGCGGCAGGGGATGGCGATCTCGCCGGAAGGGCGGCGCGTGTTCCCGAGCCTGACGGTGCTCGAGAACCTGAAGATGGGCGGCTTCTTCGCGAGCCGTCACGAGATCGACGACGGCATCGAGCACGTGTTCAAGCTGTTTCCGCGCCTGAAGGAGCGCGCGGCGCAGCGGGCCGGCACGATGTCGGGCGGCGAACAGCAGATGCTGGCGATCGGCCGCGCGCTGATGAGCAAGCCGCGTTTGCTGCTGCTCGACGAACCGACGCTCGGCCTCGCGCCGCTCGTGATCGCTCAGATCTTCGACATCATTCGCACGATCCGCGAGGAAGGCGTCACGGTGTTCCTCGTCGAGCAGAACGCGAACAAGGCGCTGGGTGTGGCCGATCGCGGCTACGTGCTCGAAACGGGGCGCGTGGTGCTCGCCGATACGGGCGCGAACCTGCTCGCGAACGACCGGATCAAGCAGGCGTACCTCGGAGGTTGACGCCGAAAGCCGCCGGCCTGCAACGGGCCGGCGGCGCTTCTTTTTTTGCTTGCTCTTGCAAGGCCGGTTCCCGGCCTTGTCTTCACAGTCCGATCCTGAACGTGCTTTTCAGTACGTCGCGCAGATGCAGCGCGGCGCGATTGCTGTCGTCCGTCAGGATGGTGATCAGGTGCGGCGGGAGGTCGGGCAGCACGATCCCGGCGACGTGGCTCGTCAGGTTGCCGGACACGCGATCGTGTTCGATGAGGCCGACCGCGAGGCCGTTGGCGATGCATGCCTCGACCGCCGGCGAGCTGGCGCTTTCGAGCAGCATCCGGTGCGCGATCTTCGCCTTCTTCAGCGCGTTCAGCGCGGTGTCGCGGTACGGGCAGCCCTGCAATTGCACGGCGATCGGCAGCGGCGCGTCGGGATTGAACTTGAAGGTCCGCGCGGCGACCCACACCGGATGGGTCTTGCTGAGCAGCTCGCCGTGCGGCGGCACTTTCTGGACCACGGCGATCGTGATGTCCAGCTGGCCGCGCGAGAACAGCGACTGCAGCTCTTCGCTGGAGCGCGCTTCGACGGTCAGCTCGAGCAGCGGCCGGTCGGCGGCGAAGCGCGGCAGGAATTCCGCCATGAAGTGCGCGGCGTACGAATCGGGGATGCCGAGCCGCAGCTTGCCGGTCAGTATCTGCGGCGACAGCGATTCGACGAGCCGGTCGTGGCTCAGCAGGAACTCGGTGGTGTCGCTGAGCAGCTTGTGGCCGTACTGCGTGAGTTCGACGGCCTGGTTGTTCCGCGTAAACAAGCGCTGCGCAACCATTTCCTCGAGCTTCTGAATCTGCGCGGTGACCGACGACGGGCTGCGATTCACATGAGCGGCCGCATCCTTGAAGCGGCCGAGCTTCGCGACGGCGTGGAAGGTACGCAGCAGGTCGACGTCCAGGGTGCGCGGCATGATTTGGTTTTTCCGAATCAGTGATTCAGGTAATGTCGATTGACGGAATTATTGGGCATCCCATATTCTCGGTCAACAGGCAGACAACGGCAGGCAGCCGGCCGGGCGTTGCACGTATCCGGGGAACGATTCATGTCGATCAACGATTTCGTTGTAGATGCATTGGTGCGGGACAGGAAGCTGAAGGCCGAGTCGGTATGGACGGTCGAGAATCACGAAAAATATTCGACGCTCAAGCACAGCGACGATGACGCGAGGAGAAAGGAAGCAGGGCGCGAGGTGTTCTCGCTGATGCGGAACCTGAACGAGCTGGGCGTGCGGAGCCCCGCGCTGTGCGCGGACCGCGACGGCAACGGTTCGTTGCGCGAAGCGATCGGCAAGTTGAGCGAGCGGCTCGCGACATTGTCGCGCGGCCGCGATGTGCATTACATCGAGCTCGGGCCGGAGCCGGTCAAGACGACCGAACTCGTGAAGGCCGTCAGCGGTGGCGGCCCGGACCATCTGCGCTACACGGCCGTCGACATCAACGAGTCGTCGGAAGACGCGATGCGGCACGCGATCATGCCGTTCCTGAAAACGCCCGGCTGTTTCAACTACATCGCCGACGATTACCGGAACGTGCAATGGAACCACATCGACGTGGGCCAGGACGTGACGTTCATCACGATGCTCGGGTTCCAGGAGGGCAACGAATTGCCGGTGACGATCGGCCGGCTCATCCGCAATCTCGGCGGCAAGTCGACCTACGTCGTGTCGGAGATGCAGTTGCTGGTCGAGGGGCGTGAAGAGCCCATCTACAACTTCTACCAGAACGAGAACATGGTGCGGTTTTCCGAAGTCGTCAGCCGGCAGCAGGGCTTCGAGCCGCTCGGCAAGCACCATGTGTCGATCGTCCGGCTCAATCTGCTCGGCGACCAGTTCCATGTGGCGGTTACGCTGCAGCCCGTTTCGAAAGCCGGGGCCGACGGGCACCTGATCACCAACGTCTGCCTGAAATACACGCCGGAGCAATTCCGCCATGTCCGCCATAGCCACGCCAATTGCCGCGTGATCGACGAGCTGCACAGCGGCGACGGCAGCGTCGTGTACCAGATCGCCCAGTTCAAGGGCTGAATGCCGCAACCACGACAGCGAGGCACGCGATGAACAAGGGAAATGCATTGCCGGTGTTTGCGCGAGGGTTCGATCGGGTGAGGCTGGCGCTGCAGACGTCGCTGTCCGGCGGCGCGAATGTCGACGGTACGCTGGATGCCGTGACGGAACCGATGCGCTGGACGAGCGCCTGCCTGCGTGATGGCTACGAAGTGCGATACCGGCGCAACCTCGACGATCTCGGCTATCGCGATGTACCGATGCGCGGCACGCGCTCGGATGCGCTCAACGCGGTGTGCCATCTTCGCGGCCTGTTTTCGGACGAAGCGGTTCATGCGTTGCGCGAGATCGGCCGCGCGCTGGAACGCAGCGCGTCGAGCAGCAACTGGATCATCTCGAAGCGCGTGCGTGCGGTGACGGAGCGCTCGCGGTTCATCGACGACATGATGCACGACCGCGCGTTCCTGCTGAGGGTGTCGCGTCTGGCCGGTGTGCCGCTGATTCCGTATCCGATGGTCAATGCGCGATCGCAGTTCAACTACTACTACCCGTTGGACCAGCGCGACGGCAAGGAACAGCTGGGCATGTGGCACACCGACGGCACCAGCTTCGTGCTGAATATCGTGCTGTCGGATCGATCCGACTACGAGGGCGGAAACTTTCTGTTCTACGAATCGACGGCGGAGACGTTCGACCGCCACGATCGCGAACGCCGGCATGTGAGGACCGCGAATCTGGACACGGCGGGCGACGCGCTGCTCATCTACGGCAGCAAGCTGTTCCATGGCGTCGAACCGGTCGAGTCGGGGCGCCGCATGTCGCTGGTGCTGTCGTTTCATTGCCCGTATACGCGGGAGGACGACAACGGATTCTGGCATCTCGCGTCGGACGACGGCATCCCGCGCACGATCGTCAACTGGCTGGCGCTGCAGCGCGCGCTCCGGGACGACGCCGAACTGCAGTACCTCCGCCTCGGGCTCGAACCGATTCGCCCCGAGGATCTGGAAGACCAGCGCCTGTCCCCGGCAATTTTCTGAGAGCCGTCGCCCCATGCAGCTATTCCTGCTCCAGCTCGTTTTCGTGTTGTCGTGGAGTTCCGGCTTCATCGGCGCCAAGCTCGGCGCGGAGACGGCCGGTGCGTTCAACCTGCTGTTCTGGCGGTTCCTGCTCGTCACGCTGTGTCTGGCGATCGTCCTCAACCGGCAGCTCGGGCGCCTGACGTGGGAGAAGCTTCGCTATCACGCGGTGATCGGCTTCCTGTCGCAGTTTCTCTACCTGACCTGCGTGTATATCGCGATCCAGCATGGCCTGCCGCCGGGCATTGCCGCGATCGTCGCGGCGTTGCAGCCGCTCATCACCGCGGCGATGACGTCGCTCGAAGGCAGCGAGCGCAGCGGGGCGCGCCAGTGGGCCGGGCTCGTCGTCGGGTTCGTCGGCGTGGGCATCGTGATCGGCGGGCAATACACGCTGCCGGCCGGGTCGGTCGGGCTCGTCATGTACCTGCTGCCGCTGGTGTCGGCGCTGGGGCTGTCGATCGCGACGATCTATCAGCGGCGCCGTGCACTGACGGCCGCGCGCAGCAACGAGGACGGGCTGTTCCTGCCGCTGTTCGTGCAGGGCTGCGTGAGCCTGGTGCTGTTCGCGGCGTGCGGGATCGTCACGGGCAACCTGCATGTGCCGACCCAGCCGAACGTGTGGATCTCCGTCGTGTGGCTGACGGTGTTCTCGACCTTCGTCGCCTACCTGTCGTTGTGGGCGCTGCTCAAGCGCATGCCCGCGACGCGCGTGGCGACCCTCGTCTATCTCGAGCCGCCCGTGACGCTGATGTGGGCCGCGTGGATGTTCGGCGACCGGATCGAAGTGACGACCTATCTCGGCATCGTGGTTGTCGCGGTTGGCGTGTGGCTGGCCGGCAAGCACGTCGAGCGGCCCGCGCGGGCGCGGCGGGCGAACATGGAGGCGGCTGGCCGCTGATGCACTGGTTGCGCGCCCGGTTCCGGTGTAGCGTCGCGGTACTGTCATGTCCCGCGAAGGAACCCGATGAAAGTCAAACGGATCGTCGCCAATGTCGACACCCGATCAGTCGACGACGCAAAGCGCTTCTACCAACGGATCTTCGGCCTCGACCTGTTGATGGATCACGGCTGGATCGCGACCTACGGCAACGCCGAGCAGATGGACGTGCAGATCAGCTTCGCATCGCAGGGCGGATCGGGCACGCCGACGCCCGATCTGTCGATCGAGGTCGACGACGTCGATGAAGCGCTCGCGCGTGTCAATGCGGCCGGGATTCCGGTCGAATACGGCCCGGCTGACGAGCCGTGGGGCGTGCGTAGGTTCTATGTGCGCGATCCGTTCGGCAAGCTGGTCAACGTGCTGGCGCATTGCTGAATCGGCACGCCGGGGCTGCTTGGGCGGCGTTTGCGCATGCAACGCCAGCCCCTTCATGGCCTTTTCCTTCGCCTTCTTCGGCCCGCGCTTTCCGGCACGAGCGGGCCGCGCAGTTCACCACCGAGCTTCATCATGCTTCGTTCGCCGCCGCCTGCTCGTCCCTTGCATATTGCGCAGGCGGCCGCCCGACGTGCCGCGTGAACGCGACGCTAAAGGTGCTCGCCGAACTGTAGCCGACGCGCCCCGCGATCTCGGCGATGCGGCCCTCGTTGCGGCGGAGCAGATCCTTCGCGAGCGCCATGCGCCACGTGAGCAGGTATTCCATCGGCGCGACGCCGACCGCGCGGCTGAAGCGTTCGAAAAAGGTCGAGCGCGACAGCGCGGCTTCTTTCGCCAATTCGACGATCGTCCACGGATGCGCGGGGCGTTCGTGCATGCGGCGGATCGCGGCGGCCAGCCGGCTGTCGGCCAGCCCGCGCACGAGGCCGGGCGACGCGTTCGTGCCGGACGTGAAGCGCAGCGCCTCGATCAGCAGCACTTCCAGCAGGCGCGCCAGCACGATGTCGCGCGCAGGGCGCTGCGCACGCGATTCGTCGCGCACGAGTTGCACGAGCGTGGTCAGCCGCGGTTCGCCGCGTACGTGCACGAATCGGGGCAAGAGCGAAATCAGCAGCGAGGCGTCCGACGAACCGAAGGTGCAGTTGCCGGCCATCATCCGCGTGTCGACCGGGTTGGCGGGATCGCCGATCCGGAATTCGCCGGGGTCGAGCTCGACCGGCGGGGCGGTTTCGACCCCTGGCGCTGGCGGTTCGAGGCTGGACATCGCGACGCCGTACACCGCCGGAATCAGCATGAAATCGCCGGGTAGCAGCTCGATCGGCGCGTGCCCGTCGATCGCGATCCGGCACCCGCCGTCGAGGATCGCGCAATAGAACGGCTCGCCCGCGACCGTGCGGCTGATCGACCAGGGGCTCGCGCCGCGGATGTATTTGGAGTGCTGCGCGCCCGGTTGCAGCAGGGTCACGACTTCGGTCAACGGGTCGATCATTGCCGGACTCTCGCCAATGAAAATCGGATTTTCGATTGTAGCGAATACGGATTCGGCCATCTATCGTACGAACACATGCTCAACACGTCACAGGAGTGAGTTCGCATGAAGACCGTATTGATCACCGGCTGTTCCTCCGGCTTCGGCCTCGAGATTACCCGCTATTTCCTGGCCCGCGACTGGCAGGTCGTCGCGACGATGCGCACGCCGCGCGAGGACGTGTTGCCGCCGTCGGCGCACCTGCGCGTGCTGGCGCTCGATGTCACGAACCCCGACAGCATCCGCGCGGCGATCGACGCCGCTGGCCCGATCGACGTACTCGTCAACAATGCAGGGTTCGGCGCGGCCGCACCGGCCGAGCTGATGCCACTCGACACCGTGCGCGCGCTGTTCGAGACCAACACGATCGGCACGATCGCGGTGACGGAAGCCGTGCTGCCGCAGTTGCGCCGGCGCGGGGCCGGTGTCGTCGTGAACGTCACGTCGAGCGTCACGCTGAAGGTGCTGCCGCTGCTCGCCGCCTACCGCGCCAGCAAGGCGGCGGTCAATGCGTACACCGAATCGGTGGCGCTCGAACTCGAACCGTTCGGCGTGCGTGCGCGTCTCGTGCTACCGGGCCGTGCGCCCGACACGCGTTTCGCCGACAACGCGCGCGCACACATGCACGGCTTCGAGCACGAGGCTTATGCGGAATTTGTCGCGGCGACTTTTGCGCGCCTGGTCGACGAATCCGCGCCGATCACCCATGCGCAGGACGTCGCCGAAGCCGTGTGGCGTGCGGCGACCGATCCGTCGTGCCCGATGCGCATTCCGGCGGGCGCCGATGCCGTAGCGTGGGCGGCCGAAGCGGGCTGAGGCTCGCCGGCATGGACGCAAACCTGCTTGCCGACGACCGGATCAAGCAGGGTTGTTGGCGGGAGTGAGGCGGGATGCCACCGGCTTGAAGCGGGCCGGCGGCGCGGTGGTATGCACGTACGTGCATGCATCACGGACGGATGCGGTCCGTGCGTTTCAGCCGGTTGCGCTCGGCATGAAAGCACGCCGGGCGCGCGTCTGCTCGCTGCCTGTCTATCCGTCGGCCATGCATGGTCGCGCCAAGTTCCCCCACCCGATACACGAGCGACCATGCCGAGCCGGACATCTGCTGCTACTGACCGCCCTCATACAGCTGGTTGAGACGCTGAAGATCCCCCGACTTCTGCATGCGCAGGTATTCCTCCTTGACTTGCGCGCGCGTGAGCCCGGTCGGCCCACCGGCCTGCGTACCGGCGCTGGGCATGCTGCCCATCGACGTCGCGCTGATCGCCGAGTCGGACGGCTTGCTCGACGCTGCCGCGGCGCCGTCGTCCTGTGCCCGGGCGAGCCCCGATGCACCCAACACACAAATGACGGCCAGTGCCGCCTTGACCATGCTCTTCATCGTGACACCTCACATGAAAAGGCCATGCAACCACCACGACGCGGATTCCGTATCGTCCGCGTACGTCGACGTTCCGCATGCGTGCGGCTGCTTGCGGCGCGCTCACCTGCATCGTGATGCGCGACGTGTCGGCATCCGCGGTCGACAGGCCTGCGCCTGTCTGCGCCCGCACGCGTCACGTCGGTCCTCCCCCGGCAATTCCTCAAGGTTTTACGGCGACTGACGCACCGGCCTGCGCAGATTCGCGCGATGGTTCTGTCGCGCGTGTCGAGTCGTCTTGTGCGCGTTTGACTCGCGCATCGTGAATCGGGTCGTTCCGCCGCCATGGCATCGCGCCGGACAAATTCCCCATGCCGAACGCAGGAGTGGGTTCGTCACGCGAATGCAGCCGGAATGGCGAAATGATAGAACCCGCATGCCGGTTTAACGCCCTCTTGAAAGGGGGCAATTGCCGTAGTTGTCATGTGGAATGTCTACACTGCACAGACATCGCGGAGCGTGTGAAGTCGAGCGTCTCGTCGCGGCCCGCGAGCGAATCCGGTGCCTGTTCGAGGAGCGCAGTCATGTCTGACAAACACGTCGCGCTTGCGAGTCATATTCGTCGGCTCTGTTCGCTTGCCGTCGAGCCGCATCTTGTCATTCCTCATGTGATTGAGGCGACCCGGCACATCGTCGGTGCCGATTGGGGCATGTTCTTCTATGCCGACGAACACTACGCCGTGTCGGACGTGTGCAGCGAAAACGAGGTGGTCTACACGCTATTGCCGACGTATTTCGCGAACATCCACAACACGTCCCGGCAGGAGGTGCTGGGCATCACGTTTTCCGATGCGATGCGTCGCGGGCGCGGTTTCGACAACAGCGCGCACTACGACCATGCCTTGCTGGCGAGCGACATGTATGCGGACCTGTGGCGGCCGGTGTCGATGCGCCACTGTCTCGAGCTGACCGCGACGGACGGCACGCGCGGCTGGGGCAGCCTGCTTCTGTCGCGCGCCCCAGGCTGTCGTCCGTTCTCGGAAAAGAATCATCGCGACATTGAACCCGTGGCGCGGCATCTGGCCCATGCGCTGTCGCGGCCCGTGCTGCCCACGCTGCAGGAATCGGAATGCAGCGAGTCCGCGATCATGGTGATCGACGACGATGGCCGGCTCCTGCTGCACAACGCGGACAGCATCCGGATGATGGCGCTCGCGACCGGCGAGCCGCTCGCGTTCTATCATCACGAACGCTTGCCGGACTGGCTCGCGCCGCTGCGGTCGAACCTCAACCGGATCTGGCTCGGCTACCCGGCGCCACCTGCGACGCTCGAGCATCGCAACCATGCGGGGCGTTTCCGCTTCAAGGCCTATCGATGTACCGACGCGGCCGCGTTGCAACGCGATGCCGCGATCGTGATCTACATCGAACACTTTCCGCCGCTCAGGCTGATGGTCGAACGACTCGGTTTCGCGTTCGGCCTGACCGAGCGGCAACGCGAACTCTGTGTGCAACTCGTGCTGGGCCGCTCGCACAGCGAGATTGCGCGCGACTTCGCGCTGCGCGACAGCACGGTCGTCGATCATGTTCGCAAGATCTATCGCCGGCTCAACGTCCACAATCACGACGAATTGCGCAGCGTGTTTCGGGCCGGGCGGCTCGACTAGGTTTCGACGCGTGCGACGCCGCCCGTGGCGTGCCGTTACAGCGCGCGCCGGATCGCCTGCTCGAGCAACGACAACCCGAGATCGATCTCCGCTTCGCTGACGGTCAGCGGCGGCGCGATCCGGAACACGCCGCCCATGCCGGGCAACTGCACGATGTTCATGCTGAGCCCGAGATTCATGCATTCGCGCGTGATCTTCGCGCCGAGCCCGTCCGCCGGTTCCTTCGTGCGGCGATCCTTGACGATCTCGACGCCGAGCAGCAGCCCGCGTCCGCGCACGTCGCCGATGCAGTCGAAGCGTTCCATCAGGTCGAGCAGGCCGCGCCGGAGCCGGTCGCCCATCACGTTGGCCCGTGCGACGAGCCCGTCGCGCTGCACGACGTCCAGCACGCGCAGGCCGACGGCCGCCGGCAACGGGTCCGACACGTGCGTCGTGTAGAACAGGTAGCCGAGTTCGTGCGCGCGTTCCTCGATTGCCGCGGACGTCACGATCGCCGCGAGCGGCAGTCCGGCGCCGAGCGTCTTCGACAGCGTCAGGATGTCGGGCGTCACGCCGTCGTGCTGGCACGCGAACATCGTGCCGGTGCGTCCGACGCCCGTTTGCGCTTCGTCGAGGATCAGCAGCATTCCGCGTTCTTCGCACTTGCGCTTGAGCGCCGCCATATAGCCTTCCGGCAGCTCGATGATCCCGCCCGAGCTGAGGATCGGCTCCGCGATGAACGCCGCGAGGTTGCCGCTCGACTGGCGGTCGATCAGGTCGAACGCATAGTCGAGTTCGGCCAGATAGTCGTAGGTGCCGTTGCGCTCGAAGCGCGGCCGGTACGTGAACGGCGCCGGAATCGCGAACGAGCCGACGGCGGCCGGGCCGACGCCCTTGCGGCCGGCGCTGTACGTGGCCGATGCGGCCGCGCCGGTCATCCCGTGCCACGACTGCGCGAAGCCGACGATCTCGTATTTGCCGGTGACGAGCTTCGCCATCCGGATCGCCGCTTCGTTCGATTCCGCGCCGGTGCTGAGCAACAACGCACGATCGAGCCCCGGCGGCGTCACGTCGGCGAGGCGTGTCGCGAGGTCGACGACCGGCCGCGACAGCATCCCGCTGAACAGGTGGTCGAGCTTGCCCGCGTACTCGCCGATCACGGACACGATCTCCGGATGGCTGTGGCCGAGCACCGCGCTCATCTGGCCCGATGTGAAATCGAGAATCGCGCGGCCGTCCGCGTCGTATACGAAGCTGCCTTTCGCGCGCTCGATGATCAGCGGCTCGAACGTGCCGCCGTAGCGGACCAGGTGCTGCCTGGCGTTGCGCCAGAAGGTCGGGTCGTCGTTCAGGGACATCGGGCGTCTCCAGGCAAGAGGCAAAGGGGCAGGGTGGCGCTTGCAGTCTAGGCCCGTGTCTGGTTTGATGGAAACGAATAGTTCTTATGCAAGGTAGAAAAGGAGCTAATACCTTGGCGCTTTCGCTCGAAATCGACCTGCTGCGCTCGTTCGTCGTGATCGCCGAGGTGCGCGCGCTCAGCCGCGCGGCCGCACGGGTCGGCCGGACCCAGTCCGCGCTCAGCCAGCAGATGAAACGGCTCGAGGAGGTGGTCGACCAGCCGCTGTTCCAGCGCACCGGGCGCGGCGTGGTGCTGACCCATCCGGGCGAGCGGCTGCTCGTGCATGCGCAGCGTATCCTGCGACTGCACGACGAGGCGATGGCCGACCTGTGCGGCACGGGGCTGTCGGGGACGATCCGGTTCGGC
This sequence comes from Burkholderia sp. Ac-20384, assembly GCF_017104605.1. Classification (NCBI taxonomy): domain Bacteria; kingdom Pseudomonadati; phylum Pseudomonadota; class Betaproteobacteria; order Burkholderiales; family Burkholderiaceae; genus Burkholderia; species Burkholderia sp. Ac-20384. The sequence goes on from NZ_JAAGPE010000153.1 coordinate 21,939, forward strand.
TGCCCGGACGATTACGCGGAGGTCTGGCTGCCGTCGCTGCTGCGGCAGTTTTCGAGCCAGCATCCGCAGGCGATCGTCGAAGTCGTCTGCGGGCCGACGCCGCGGCTCATCGAGCAGTTGGAGAAACGCGCGGTCGATCTGGCGATGATTTCATTGCCGGACGACGGCGCGAACGACGACATCATTCGGCGCGAGCAACTGGTCTGGATCGGCTATCCGGGGCTCGAACCCGCGCATTTCGATCCGTTGCCGCTGGCGCTGTCCGATCGCGACACGCTCGATCACCTCGCAGCCTGTGACGCGCTGGATCGTGCCGGGCGCGATTACCGCGTCGCGTATGCGAGCAGCAGTCTCGCGGGGCTGATCGCGCTGGTGCGTTCGGGACAGGCGTTCGCGGTGATGACGCAGACGGCGGTACCGGCCGACCTGGCGATCGTCACCGGCGATCCGCGCTTGCCGCCGTTGCCGGCCGTGGGCATTGCGCTGAAGTTCGATCGCAAGCGGCCGTTGCATCTGACGGCGGCGTTCGCCGACCATATCCGGCTCACGCTGCCGTTGTTGTGATGCGCGCGGCCTGCGCGACGAAGCATCACTCGACCGTCGATGAGGCCGACACGTTTGCCGATCCGCGTGCGTCGGCATCCGCATCCGCCGTTGCATCGCGCACGCGGATCGCCGCCTGCATGCCCGACAACTTCAGTTCGGTTTCCTGATATTCGTTGACCGGCTCGGAATCGGCAACGATACCGCAGCCCGCGAACAGCCGGCACGCGCCGCCATCGACCAGCGCGGAGCGCAACGCGACGATGAAATCGCCATTGCCGTGCGCATCGATCCAGCCGACGGGCGCCGCATACCAGCCGCGATCGAAGCCTTCATGCGCACGGATGTGGTCGAGCGCTTCGGCGCGCGGATGGCCGGCCACCGCCGGCGTCGGGTGCAGTGCCGCGACGACCTGCAGCAACGTCGCGTCCGCCTTCAGCGTCGCGCGGATCGGCGTGCCCAGGTGCTGCAGCCGCGGCAGCCGGTGCAGCGACGGTTGCTCGGGCACGTCGAGCGCGCGTGACAGCGGCGCGAGCGCGGCGCGGATCGCGTCGACGACGAGCGCGTGTTCGAGCCGTTCCT
>NZ_JAAGPE010000154.1:0-233 GCF_017104605.1 Burkholderia sp. Ac-20384
TTTGTTGTAATACGATAGTGGCATGTGTTCGGTATACAGTGCAAGGAGGGTTATATGATATGAGTCTTATGACATGAGAAAGTGTTGTACGCGGTTACGAGATGAGTGGTTACTGCTGAAGTAATATTGTTGGCTGAATGTGGATGAAGACAGCATCAGATAGGTATATATGTTGTATATGTGTTGATAGTATACTAAGTGTCACGGCTTAGTTTTTCAGTTTTTTTTTTTTT
>NZ_JAAGPE010000155.1:0-22839 GCF_017104605.1 Burkholderia sp. Ac-20384
TGGCGCCGGCGGGTGCATCGGGCGCGGCAGTGGCCGCACCGGCTTCGGGCGCGGCCGAATCGCCGAACCCGGCCAGCGAAACGAACGTGCCGGCGATGCAGGTGGCGCCGCCGTCGCCGGGCGGGTTCCGCTTCCCGAGCATCCGGCTGCACTGACGGATTTACATTCGTTACAGCCGGAAACGATTCAGTCGGTAGCGTGCGCGAACTTGCGCGTAAGCTACCTGCTCCAACCTCCGCATCGACTCATTCATGCAGGTCACTATGATGAAAAAACTGTTCCTGATCCCCGTTTTCGCGGCGCTGTTCTCGTTCGGCAGCGCAGCCCACGCGCAAGTCGACCAGTCGAACCCGCAAGCGCTGATCAAGACGGCGACGCAGCAGGTGCTCGACGAAGTCAAGCAGCAGACGATCAAGCAGGGCGACACCAATCGCATCATTACGATCGTCAACAAGGACATCCTGCCGTACACCGATTTCCGCCGCACCACGCAGCTCGCGATGGGCCGCAACTGGCGCACCGCGACGGCCGAGCAGCAGCAGCAGGTTCAGGAGCAGTTCAAGCTGCTGCTGATCCGCACGTACTCGGGCGCGCTGGCGCAGCTGAAGCCGGACCAGCAGATCCAGTACCCGCCGTTCCGCGCCGATCCGGCCGATACCGATGTCGTGGTCAAGACGGTCGCGATGAACAACGGCCAGCCGGTCCAGATCGATTACCGCCTGTACAAGTCGGCCAACGGCTGGAAGGTGTATGACCTGAACGTGCTCGGCGCGTGGCTGATCCAGACGTACCAGCAGCAGTTCAACGAGAAGATTCAGCAAAGCGGCGTGGACGGCCTGATCCAGTTCCTCACGCAGCGCAACCAGCAACTTGCCGCCGGCAAGCAAGCGTCGTGAGCGGCTTCGAAGCCGGCTCCTCGCTGACCGTCGCGAGCGCGAAGTCCGCGCTCGCGGACGGTCTTGCGCGCATCGGCGCGGGCGCGACCGCCGTCGATTGCGCGGCGCTGACGCAGTTCGACTCGTCCGCGCTCGCCGTGCTGCTCGCATGGCAACGTGCCGCCAAAGCGCGCGGCACGACCCTCGACATCCTCAATCTTCCTCCGAAGCTCGCCAGCCTCGCGCACGCCTACGGCGTCGACGCGCTCATCGAAGGCACCGGGCGACATTGACCCTGTCCGACCGGAGCCTGCCGCGCCGCCCGGCGCGTGCAAGCTTCAGGCCGCGTGCCTCCGGCACCGGCTTCACCAGCCGGTTTGCCCTATAATCAAGCGTTTTGCGGGGCAGCCAATCGGCGTCCGGCCCCCATTTTCATTCGCAGCAAGCACAGAATAGGCGTCGCGGCCCTGGCGTCGCGCACAGTCATGTCAGCCATAGAAATCCGTCACGTCAAGAAGCGCTACAAATCGCTTCAGGCGCTCAAGGGCGTCAGCCTGTCGGTCGAGGAAGGCGAGTTTTTCGGTCTGCTCGGCCCCAACGGCGCAGGCAAGACCACGCTCATCAGTATCCTCGCCGGGCTTGCCCGGGCCGACGAAGGCAGTATCTCGGTGCGTGGTCACGACGTCGTCAAGGACTTCCGTGGCGCGCGTCGCGCACTCGGCGTCGTGCCGCAGGAACTCGTGTTCGATCCGTTCTTCACCGTCCGCGAGACGCTGCGGATCCAGTCCGGCTATTTCGGGCTGCGCCGCAACGACGACTGGATCGACGAAGTGATGGCCAATCTCGACCTCACCGAGAAGGCCGACGCGAACATGCGCGCGCTGTCGGGCGGGATGAAGCGCCGCGTGCTGGTCGCGCAGGCGCTCGTGCACCGGCCGCCCGTGATCGTGCTCGACGAACCGACCGCCGGCGTCGACGTCGAATTGCGCCAGACGCTGTGGAAATTCATCTCGCGCCTGAACCGCGAAGGCCACACGATCGTGCTGACCACCCATTACCTCGAGGAAGCCGAGTCGCTGTGCGACCGCATCGCGATGCTGCGCCGTGGCGAAGTGGTTGCGCTCGACCGCACCGACGCGCTGCTGCGCCGCTTCGCGGGGCTGCAGCTCTACCTGCGCCTCGCAACCGGCGCGCTGCCGTCCGAGCTGCGCGGGCTGGAGTCCGACCCGGCCGCCCGCGCGCCGGGCGAGCACCTGCTGCGCCTGACGAGCTACGACGATGTCGAGCGGATCCTCGCGCAATGCCGCGCGGCGGGCTGCACGTTCGACGAGATCGAGGTCCGCAAGGCCGACCTCGAAGATGTGTTCGTCCAGGTGATGAACGGGGCAGACGTCATCGAGGGATTGGCATGAGCGGGTTTCAAACGCTGTTCTACAAGGAACTGCTGCGTTTCTGGAAAGTGTCGTTTCAGACGGTGTGCGCACCGATCGTCACGGCGCTGCTGTATCTGACGATTTTCGGCCACGCGCTGTCGGGCCGCGTCGAGGTCTATCCGGGTGTCGAGTACGTGAGCTTTCTCGTGCCGGGCCTCGTGATGATGAGCGTGCTGCAGAACGCGTTCGCGAACAGCTCGTCGTCGCTGATCCAGTCGAAGATCACCGGCAACCTCGTGTTCATGCTGCTGCCGCCGCTGTCGTATCGCGACATCTTCGGCGCGTACGTGCTCGCGTCCGTGGTGCGCGGCCTCGCGGTCGGCACGGGCGTGTTCGTCGTGACGATCTGGTTTATCCCGATGCATTTCGCGGCGCCGCTGTTCATCATTGCGTTCGCGCTGCTCGGCTCGGCGATCCTCGGCACGCTCGGCCTGATCGCCGGGATCTGGGCCGAGAAGTTCGACCAGCTCGCCGCGTTCCAGAACTTCCTGATCATGCCGCTGACGTTCCTGTCCGGCGTGTTCTATTCGACGCACTCGCTGCCGCCCGTGTGGCGCGAGATCTCGCGTCTCAATCCGTTTTTCTACATGATCGACGGCTTCCGTTTCGGGTTCTTCGGCGCGTCCGACATCAACCCGTTCGCGAGCCTCGCGATCGTCACCGGTTTCTTCGTGCTGCTCGCGCTGATCGCGATGCGGCTGCTCGCGACCGGCTACAAACTGCGTCATTGATATCGACAGGCAGCGGCCGCCATCCGGGCGGCGCGCGCCGACAGGAGCCTTACACCATGTTGCCGACTCCCGAACAGGTCAAGCAATACATCGCCGGCGGTCTCGCCTGTACACATCTGGAAGTCGAAGGCGACGGCCAGCATTTCTTCGCGACGATCGTGTCGGCGGCCTTTGAAGGCAAGCGGCCGATCCAGCGGCACCAGCTCGTCTACGCGGCGCTCGGCGATCGCATGAAGCAGGAAATTCACGCGCTCAGCATGAAGACGCTGACGCCCGCCGAATGGCAGAACGCATAAACGGAAATCACTGAGTGCAAGTCACCGTCAACGAGCGCGACGCGGTCCAGAGCGTCGCCACGGCACACCCGGCCGCCAACGGGGAATCGCATGGCCATGGGATGGACAAGCTCGTGATCGAAGGCGGCCACCGCCTGTCGGGCGAGATCGTCGTGTCGGGCGCGAAGAATGCCGCGCTGCCGATCCTGTGCGCGGGGCTGCTCACCGGGGATCCGGTCGATCTCGACAACGTGCCGAATCTCAAGGACGTGCGTACCACGCTGAAGGTGCTGAACCAGATGGGCGTGAAGAGCGAGACGGACGGCTGCCGCGTGCAGCTCGACGCGTCGCGCGTCGACAACCTCGTCGCGCCGTACGAGCTCGTGAAGACGATGCGCGCGTCGATCCTCGTGCTCGGGCCGCTGCTCGCACGCTTCGGCGAGGCGAAGGTGTCGCTGCCGGGCGGCTGCGCGATCGGCGCGCGTCCGGTCGACCAGCACATCAAGGGCCTGCAGGCGATGGGCGCCGAGATCAGCATCGAGCACGGCTTCATCGAAGCCCGCGCGAAGCGCCTGAAGGGCGCGCGCATCGTGACCGACATGATCACGGTGACGGGCACGGAAAACCTGCTGATGGCCGCGACGCTGGCCGACGGCGAGACGGTGATCGAAAACGCCGCGCGCGAGCCGGAAGTGAGCGATCTCGCACACTTGCTGGTCGCGATGGGCGCGAAAATCGACGGCATCGGCACCGATCGCCTCGTGATCCAGGGCGTCGAGCGGCTGCACGGCGCGCGCCATTCGGTGATCCCCGACCGCATCGAGGCCGGCACGTTCCTGTGCGCGGTCGCGGCGGCCGGCGGCGACGTGAGGCTGACGGGCGTGCGCCCGCACATCCTCGACGCGGTGATCGACAAGCTGCGCGAAGCCGGCGTGTCGATCGAGGAAGGCGACAGCTGGCTGCGCGTGAAGATGGACCGCCGGCCGTCGGCGGTGACGATCCGTACGTCGGAATACCCGGCGTTCCCGACCGACATGCAGGCGCAGTTCATGGCCCTCAATACGGTCGCGACGGGTACCGCGCAGGTCGTCGAAACCATTTTCGAGAACCGTTTCATGCACGTGCAGGAGCTGAACCGGCTCGGCGCGAACATCACGATCGACGGCAACACCGCGCTCGTGACGGGTGTGGACAAGCTGTCGGGCGCGAACGTGATGGCGACCGACCTGCGTGCGTCGGCGAGCCTCGTGATCGCCGGGCTGCGTGCCGAAGGCGAAACGCTGGTCGACCGCATCTATCACCTGGACCGCGGCTACGACCGCATGGAAGCCAAACTGACCGCCGTCGGCGCGAACGTGCGCCGCCTTTCCGGGAGCCAAGCATGACCGCGCCGCTGACCCTTGCCCTGTCGAAGGGCCGGATTTTCGAGGAAACCCTGCCGTTGCTGGCCGCGGCCGGCGTGCAGGTCACCGAGGATCCGGAAACGTCGCGCAAGCTGATCCTGCCGACGACGAACCCCGACCTGCGCGTGATCATCGTGCGCGCGAGCGACGTGCCGACCTATGTCGAATACGGCGCGGCCGACTTCGGCGTGGCCGGCAAGGACGTGCTGGTCGAGCATGGCGGCTCGGGCCTGTACCAGCCGATCGATCTGAACATTGCGCGCTGCCGGATGTCGGTGGCCGTGTCGGCCGGTTTCGACTATGCGAGCGCCGTGCGCCAGGGCGCGCGCCTGCGCGTCGCGACGAAGTACGTCGAAACCGCACGCGAACACTTTGCCGCGAAGGGCGTGCACGTCGACCTGATCAAGCTGTACGGCTCGATGGAGCTCGCGCCGCTGGTCGGGCTGGCCGACGCGATCGTCGACCTGGTCAGCTCGGGCGGCACGCTGAAGGCGAACAATCTGGTCGAGGTCGAGGAGATCATGGCGATCTCGTCGCGCCTCGTCGTGAACCAGGCTGCGCTGAAGTTGAAGCGCACGGCACTCAAGCCGATCCTCGACGCGTTCGAACGCGCGTCGCAGAATGGCGGTTGAGCGCATCACCGTAACGGAACTCCCATGTCCATCACCATCCGCAAGCTCGATTCGACGAGCGCAGGCTTCGGCGCCGAGCTGCGCGCGCTGCTCGCATTCGAGGCGAGCGAAGACGCGGCGATCGAGCAATCGGTCGCGCAGATCCTCGCCGACGTGAAGTCGCGCGGCGACGCCGCGGTGCTCGAATACACGAACCGCTTCGACCGACTGAGCGCGAACAGCATCGCCGCGCTGGAGCTGCCGCAGGACGCGCTGCAGACGGCGCTCGACAGCCTCGCGCCGAAGGCGCGCGCGGCGCTGGAAGCGGCGGCCGCGCGCGTGCGCGCGTACCACGAGAAGCAGAAGATCGAGTGCGGTACGCATAGCTGGCAGTACACGGAAAGCGACGGCACGGTGCTCGGCCAGAAGGTCACGCCGCTCGATCGCGTCGGCCTGTACGTGCCGGGCGGCAAGGCCGCGTATCCGTCGTCGGTGCTGATGAACGCGATTCCCGCGCGCGTCGCGGGCGTCGGCGAGATCGTGATGGTCGTGCCGACGCCGGACGGCGTGAAGAACGATCTCGTGCTCGCCGCGGCGCTGCTCGGCGGCGTCGATCGCGTGTTCACGATCGGCGGTGCGCAGGCGGTCGGTGCACTCGCCTACGGCACGGCGACGGTGCCGGCCGTCGACAAGATCTGCGGCCCCGGCAACGCGTACGTCGCGTCGGCGAAGCGCCGCGTGTTCGGCACGGTCGGCATCGACATGATCGCCGGCCCGTCGGAAATCCTCGTGCTGTGCGACGGCACGACCGATCCGAACTGGGTCGCGATGGACCTGTTCTCGCAGGCCGAGCACGACGAACTCGCGCAATCGATCCTGCTGTGCCCGGACGGTGCGTTCCTCGAGCGCGTCGAAAAGGCGATCGACGAGCTGCTGCCGTCGATGCCGCGCCAGGACGTGATCCGCGCGTCGCTCGAAGGCCGCGGCGCGCTGATCAAGGTGCGCGACATGGCCGAAGCCTGCCGGATCGCGAACGACATCGCGCCCGAGCACCTGGAAATTTCCGCGCTGGAGCCGCAGCAATGGGGCCAGCAGATCCGCCATGCGGGCGCGATCTTCCTCGGCCGCTACACGAGCGAGAGCCTCGGCGACTACTGCGCGGGCCCGAACCACGTGCTGCCGACGTCGCGCACCGCGCGTTTCTCGTCGCCGCTCGGCGTGTACGACTTCATCAAGCGCTCGAGCCTGATCGAAGTCAGCGCAGAAGGCGCGCAGACGCTCGGCGAGATCGCATCCGAGCTCGCGTACGGCGAGGGGCTGCAGGCGCACGCGAAGAGCGCCGAGTTCCGGATGAAGCACTGACTACCCGCTGCGCGGGGCCGCGGCCGGCGCTGACGTGCGGCCCGGCCTGCCCCCGAAGGCCGGGGCTGGAGACACCTGAGCAGGGCGGCAGCCGCCGCCTTGCCGATCATTTGACGCCGGCGCGACGCACGCCGGCTTGAGACCATGACGACGCCACAAGACATCATCCGCCGCGACGTGCTCGCGATGACGAGCTACCCGGTGCCGGACGCGAGCGGGTTCGTGAAACTCGACGCGATGGAGAACCCGTACCCGCTGCCGGAACCGCTCGCCGCGGCGCTCGGTGAGCGTCTTGCGCAGGTCGCGCTGAACCGCTACCCGGCGCCGCGCCCGGCCGCGCTGCTCGACAAGCTGCGTCACGCGATGGGGGTGCCGGCCGACTGCGAGGTGCTGCTCGGCAACGGCTCGGATGAAATCATCAGCATGATGTCGATGGCCTGCGCGAAGCCGGGCGCGAAGGTGCTCGCGCCGGTGCCGGGCTTCGTGATGTACGAACTGTCCGCGAAGCTCGCGCAGCTCGAATTCGTCGGCGTGCCGCTGAAGGCCGACCTGACGCTCGACGTCGACGCGATGCTCGCGGCGATCGCCGAGCATCGTCCGGCGATCGTCTATCTCGCATACCCGAACAACCCGACCGGCACGTTGTACGACGATGCCGACATCGAACGGATCGTCGCGGCCGCGCGGCACAGCCTGATCGTGATCGACGAGGCGTACCAGCCGTTCGCCGTGCGCTCGTGGCTGCCGCGCGCCGCCGAATTCGACAACGTCGTCGTGATGCGCACGGTGTCGAAGCTCGGCCTCGCGGGCATCCGCCTCGGCTATCTGGTCGGTTCGCCCGCGTGGCTGACCGAATTCGACAAGGTGCGCCCGCCGTACAACATCAACGTGCTGACCCAGGCGACCGCCGATTTCCTGCTCGACCACCTCGACGTGCTCGACGCGCAGGCGGCCGACCTGCGTGCGGAACGCACGCGTCTCGCACAGGAAGTGGCCGCGCTGCCGGGCACGACGGTGTTCCCGAGCGCCGGCAATTTCCTGCTGGTGCGCGTGCCGGACGCGGCTGCCGTGTTCGACGCGCTGCTCACCGAGCGGGTGTTGGTCAAAAACGTGAGTAAAATGCATCCGTTGCTGGCTGAATGCGTGCGGCTGACCGTCGGTTCTCCCGACGAAAACGCGCGCCTGCTGGCCGCTTTGAAACTCGCGCTGCCCGGTTGAGCCTCTGGGCGCCGCAGCGCGAAACGATCAATCCCCATTTACATCGACTCAGTCAAGGAATTGCCATGCGTGTGGCGGAAGTCGTTCGCAATACCAGCGAAACGCAGATCCGTGTGAAGCTCAATCTCGACGGCACGGGCCAGCAGAAGCTGGCTACCGGTGTGCCGTTCCTCGACCATATGCTCGACCAGATCGCTCGACACGGTCTGGTCGATCTCGAGGTTGAAGCGCATGGCGATACGCACATCGACGACCACCACACGGTCGAGGATGTCGGCATCACGCTCGGGCAGGCCGTCGCGAAGGCGATCGGCGACCGCAAGGGCATCCGCCGCTACGGCCATTCGTACGTGCCGCTCGACGAGGCGCTGTCGCGCGTCGTGATCGACTTCTCCGGCCGGCCGGGCCTCGAATTCCACGTGCCGTTCACGCGCGCGCGGATCGGCACGTTCGACGTCGACCTGTCGATCGAATTCTTCCGCGGTTTCGTGAACCACGCGGGCGTCACGCTGCACATCGACAACCTGCGCGGGATCAACGCGCACCATCAGCTCGAAACGGTGTTCAAGGCCTTTGGCCGTGCACTGCGCGCGGCGGTGGAGCTGGACGAGCGTGCGGCGGGGCAGATCCCGTCGACGAAGGGCAGTCTCTGAACCTGAACTGACCGGACGGAGCGTCAAGGACAACCTCACGGCTTCGGCGCACGGCGCCGGCTTGCGATGGATCTGCTCAAATCGTTCATTTCGCTGCTGGCGCTGATCAACCCGGTCGGTGCGGTGCCGTTCTTCCTGAGCCTGACGGCGCAGCAGACGGATGCCGAGCGGCGGCGCACGATCCGGATCGCGTCGGTGTCGGTGTTCTGCGTGATCACGGTGACGACGCTGCTCGGGCAGCAGATCATCAACTTCTTCGGCATTTCGGTCGGGTCGCTCGAAGTGGGCGGCGGGATCATCATGCTGCTGATGGCGATCAACATGCTGAACGCGCAGATCGGCAACACGCGATCGACGCCGGAGGAGCGCCACGAGGCCGAGCTGAAGGACAACATCGCGGTCGTGCCGCTGGCGATTCCGCTGCTCACGGGCCCCGGCTCGATCAGCACGGTGATCATCTATGCGGCGAACTCGCATCACTGGTATGAGCGGGCCGGGCTGGTCGCGATCGGCGCGGTCCTGGCTTTTCTGTGTTTCGTCGCGATGCGGCTCGCCGAGCCGATCGCGAACTGGATCGGCCGCACGGGCATCAACATCGCCACGCGGCTGATGGGTCTGATGCTGTCGGCGCTGGCGGTGGAATTCATCGTCAATGGACTGAGGGCGCTACTGCCTGCACTGAGATGAAAACTTCGATTGCGATTGTGGATTATGGGATGGGCAACCTGCGCTCGGTCGCGCAGGCGCTCAAGAAGGCCGAACCGGCCGCCGACGTGGCGATCGTCGACACGCCGGCCGCGATCCGCGCGGCCGACCGTGTCGTGCTGCCCGGCCAGGGCGCGATGCCCGACTGCATGCGCAGCCTCGGCGAATCGGGCCTGCAGGAGGCCGTGATCGAGGCGTCGCGCACGAAGCCGCTGCTCGGCGTGTGCGTCGGCGAGCAGATGCTGTTCGACTGGAGCGCGGAAGGCGACACGAAGGGCCTCGGCCTGTTGCCCGGCAAGGTCGTGCGTTTCGAGCTCGACGGCCGCCTGCAGGACGACGGTTCGCGCTTCAAGGTGCCGCAGATGGGCTGGAACCGCGTGCGCCAGTCGCAGCCGCACCCGCTGTGGGACGGCGTGCCCGACGACGCGTATTTCTACTTTGTGCACAGCTATTACGTGACGCCGGACAACCCGGCTCATACGGTGGGCGAAACGGCTTACGGCGCGCCGTTTACGTCCGCGGTCGCGCGGGATAACCTCTTCGCGACCCAATTCCACCCCGAGAAAAGCGCGGAGGTCGGGTTGCGTCTGTATCGCAACTTCGTACACTGGAAGCCGTGAACGTCGCGTGCGTGCCACAGTCGGCGGGCCGGAAAGGCCTGTCGCATGGGGCTCGCGCGCCTAAGCGCCGAAAGAGTTGTACTAAACTAGCGAGACGGCGCGGTACCGGATTGGCCGGTACGCGCCGGATTCTTTTCTTTTTCCACGACGATACCCGATTGCTATGTTGCTGATTCCGGCCATCGATCTCAAAGACGGTCAGTGTGTGCGCCTCAAACAGGGCGATATGGACCAGGCTACGATTTTCTCCGAGGACCCGGCGGCGATGGCCCGCAAGTGGGTCGATCTCGGCGCCCGGCGGCTCCATCTCGTCGACCTGAACGGCGCATTCGCCGGCAAGCCGAAGAATCTCGAGGCGATCGAAGCGATCCTCGACGAAGTCGGCGATGAAATCCCCGTACAGCTCGGCGGCGGCATCCGCAGCCTCGAGACGATCGAGAAGTATCTCGACGCGGGCCTGTCCTACGTGATCATCGGCACGGCGGCCGTGAAGGATCCGGGCTTCCTGCAGGACGCGTGCACCGCGTTCGCCGGCAGCATCATCGTCGGGCTGGACGCGAAGGACGGCAAGGTCGCGACCGACGGCTGGAGCAAGCTCACCGGCCACGAAGTGATCGATCTCGCGCAGAAGTTCGAGGACTACGGCGTCGAATCGATCGTCTACACGGACATCGGCCGCGACGGGATGCTGCAGGGCATCAACATCGAGGCGACCGTGAAGCTCGCGCAGGCGGTCGGCATCCCGGTGATCGCCAGCGGCGGCCTGTCGAACCTCGTGGACATCGAGAACCTGTGCGAAGTGGAAGAGCAGGGCGTCGAAGGCGTGATCTGCGGCCGTGCGATCTACTCCGGCGATCTCGATTTCGCGGCCGCGCAAAAGCGCGCGGACGAACTGAACGGCGAACTCGACAACGCGTAAGCGCGGTTGTCCCGCTCGCCGGGGCTGCCTGCGGGCGGCCCCGACCGGAAGCCTCGCGCGAGGCTTTCCGTAACCGGCCGTCCCATCGCGGCATTTGGCGCAACATCATGGCTCTAGCTAAACGCATCATCCCCTGCCTGGACGTGACTGCCGGGCGTGTCGTCAAGGGCGTCAACTTCGTCGAGCTGCGCGACGCCGGCGACCCCGTAGAGATCGCCCGCCGCTACGACGATCAGGGCGCCGACGAACTGACGTTCCTCGACATCACCGCGACGTCCGACCAGCGCGACCTGATTCTGCCGATCATCGAAGCCGTCGCGTCGCAGGTCTTCATTCCGCTGACCGTTGGCGGCGGCGTGCGCGCCGTCGAGGACGTGCGGCGCCTGCTGAACGCGGGCGCGGACAAGGTCAGCATGAATTCGTCGGCGGTCGCGAACCCGCAGCTCGTGCGCGACGCGGCCGACAAGTACGGCTCGCAGTGCATCGTCGTCGCGATCGACGCGAAGCGCGTGTCGGCCGACGGCGAGACGCCGCGCTGGGAAGTCTTCACGCATGGCGGCCGCAAGAACACGGGCCTCGACGCGATCGAATGGGCGCGCAAGATGGCCGAGCTCGGCGCAGGCGAGATCCTGCTCACGAGCATGGACCGCGACGGTACCAAGTCGGGCTTCGACCTCGCGCTCACGCGCGGCGTGTCGGACGCAGTGCCGGTGCCGGTGATCGCATCGGGCGGGGTCGGCTCGCTGCAGCACCTGGCCGACGGCATCAAGGACGGCCGCGCCGACGCGGTGCTGGCCGCGAGTATCTTCCACTACGGCGAGCACACGGTTGGCGAGGCGAAGCGCTTCATGGCCGACCAGGGCATCCCGGTGAGGCTGTGATGAATACGGAAACGAATGCATTGCCCGCGTGGCTCGACAAGGTCCGCTGGGACGACAACGGCCTCGTGCCGGTGATCGCGCAGGAAGCGTCGACGAACGACGTCCTGATGTTCGCGTGGATGAACCGCGAGGCACTGGCAAAGACGATCGAGACGCAGCGTGCGGTCTACTATTCGCGCTCGCGCAAGCGCCTGTGGTTCAAGGGCGAGGAGTCGGGCCACGTGCAGCACGTGCACGAGGTGCGGCTCGACTGCGACGAGGACGTCGTGCTGCTGAAGGTCGAGCAGGTGTCGGGCATCGCGTGCCACACCGGCCGGCATTCGTGCTTCTTCCAGAAATTCGAAGGCACCGTCGACAACGGCGACTGGGTCGCGGTCGAACCGGTGCTGAAAGATCCCGAACACATCTACAAATGACGCAATCGACCGAAGACACGCTGCTGCGCCTCGCGGCCGTGATCGATAGCCGCAAGGGCGGCGATCCCGATCAATCGTACGTATCGCGCCTGTTCCACAAGGGCGACGACGCGGTGCTGAAGAAGATCGGCGAAGAGGCGACGGAAGTCGTACTGGCCGCGAAGGACGTGCGCCAGGGCGGCGCGCCGACCGCGCTCGTGGGCGAGGTGGCCGACCTGTGGTTCCACTGCCTCGTGATGCTGTCGCATTTCGACCTGAGCCCGGCCGACGTGATCACCGAGCTCGAGCGCCGCGAAGGGCTGTCGGGTATCGAAGAGAAGGCGCTGCGCAAGCGTCGCGAGCGCGAGGAAAACGGCGGGTGACAGGCCCTTGTCGCAGGATGGCCACAGTGCGTTAAGCTGTAAGAATTGTCATCTAACGAGGGTAGCATCATGACCGATACGCCAAGCCAGTTTCCGCCGCCGTCGGTGCCGGGGGCCGCGGATGCCGAGCGCCTGAACGGGCTGCGCACGCTGACTCACGTGCTCTACGGCCTCTATGCGTTTCATTGGCTCACGGGCGGCGTCACGGGCATCATCGCGATCATCATCAACTACGTGAAGCGCGACGATGTGGCCGGCACGCCGTATGCGGCCCACTTCGAGTGGCAGATCCGCACGTTCTGGCGCGCGCTGATCGCGTACGTGATCGGGTTCGCGCTGATGTTCGTGGTGATCGGATTCGCAGTGATGTTTGTCACATGGATCTGGACGCTGTACCGTATCATCAAGGGTTGGCTGTACCTGAACGACAACAAGCCGCTCGATCCGCAGGCCTGGTTCTGACCGGCCGCGGGCGGGCGTCTGCAGGAGCAACATGAGTCACGATCCGAATTGCCTGTTCTGCAAGATCGCGGCAGGCGAGATCCCGAGCACGAAGGTGCACGAGGACGACGAATTCGTCGCGTTCCGCGACATCCGCCCGGCGGCCGAGACGCACGTGCTCGTGATTCCGCGCCAGCATCTGCCGACGTTGTCGGCGGCGAGCGACGCCGATGCGCCGATGCTCGGCCGGCTGATGCTGCTCGTCTCGCGTCTGGCCAGCCAGCTCGGCGTCGCGTATACGGGTGGCGAAACCGGTTTCCGTACGGTGATCAATACGGGCCCGGGCGGCGGGCAGGAGGTCTACCACCTGCACGCGCATATCCTGGCCGGCCCGCGCCCCTGGCAGCGGATGGGTTGACGGCGCGGGGCGTTTCCCCGCATCGATAGTCGAAGCCGGCGCGTTGCCGGCGATTTACGCCGCGTAGCGGTGTGGTTGAGGAGAGGTTTCATCATGGGTGGATTGAGCATTTGGCACTGGCTGATCGTGCTGCTGATCGTCGCGCTGGTTTTCGGTACGAAGAAGCTGCGCAACATCGGCAACGATCTCGGCAGCGCCGTGAAGGGTTTCAAGGACGGCATGAAGGAAGGCGAAGCACCGGCGGACGCGCAGCAACTGCCGCGCTCGGGCTCGGTCGACGTCAACGCGAAGGAAACGACGCGTTCCGACTCGAACAAGGCGTAACGCCGGCACGCTGACAGGCATTCGCAATGCTGGATCTCGGTCTTTCGAAGATGGCGCTGATCGGCGTCGTCGCGCTCGTGGTGCTCGGCCCCGAGCGCCTGCCGCGCGTTGCGCGTACGGCAGGCGCGCTGTTCGGCCGTGCGCAGCGGTACATCAACGACGTGAAGGCCGAGGTCTCGCGCGAAATCGAACTCGACGCACTGCGGACGATGAAGACCGATTTCGAGTCGGCCGCGCGCAATGTCGAAACGACGATTCACGACAACCTGCGTGAGCACGAGAAGGAACTGAACGACACGTGGCATTCCGCGGTCGGCGGTCTTAACGAAGCAGCGGGTGACGCCGGTTCATACGGTTCCGACACCCCCGCCGCGCCGTCGTGGCGCAGCAGTACGGCCGCGCTCGCGCCGAAGCGCCGCAACTGGCGCGTCAAGCAGGCGGCTGCGCCTGCCTGGTACAAGCGCGCGACCACCCGCCGTACGCACGTGCAGTCGGGCGCCGCGCGTGTCGCGCGCCACCAGCCGGCCAGCCTGCGCCGGCCGACGCGCTTCTTCTGAGCCGAGCGCATGCTCGCTCGTCAATCCTACCGAGGGCCGGCGTGAGCGACCCCCAGCAGAACCCGGGCGACGCCCCGGAAGAAACCTTCATTTCCCATCTCGTCGAGCTTCGCGATCGCATCATTCGCGCGGGCGCGGCCGTGATCGTCGTGTTCCTCGGGCTCGTCTACTGGGCGCCCGACATCTTCCGGCTGCTCGCGCGGCCGCTGATGGAGAACCTGCCGAAGGACGGCAAGATGATCGTCACCGACGTCACCGGCTCGTTCTTCGTGCCGATGAAGGTCACGATGCTCGTCGCGCTCGTGATCGCGCTGCCGATCGTGCTGTACCAGATCTGGGCGTTCGTCGCGCCGGGGCTGTACCAGCACGAGAAGAAGCTCGTCGCGCCGCTCGTCGGCAGCAGCTACTTCCTGTTCCTGTGCGGGATGGCGTTCGCGTACTTCCTCGTGTTCCCGACGATCTTCCGCGTGATGGCGCACTACAACGCGCCGCTCGGGGCGGAAATGACCACCGACATCGACAACTACCTGAGCTTCGTGCTCGGGATGTTCATCGCGTTCGGGGTCACGTTCGAGGTGCCGATCGTCGTCGTGCTGCTCGTCCGGATGGGCGTGCTGTCGCTGAAGAAGCTGAAGGAGATGCGGCCGTACGTGATCGTCGGCGCGTTCGTCGTCGCGGCGGTCGTCACGCCGCCGGACGTGTTCTCGCAACTGATGCTTGCATTGCCGCTGATCGTGCTGTTCGAGATCGGGCTGCTGGCTGCGCGGTTCTTCGTGCCGAAGAAGCCCGCCGAGGAAGGCGAGGCGGAGAACGGCGAAGCCGCCAGCTGACGGCCGGGCGGTGCGCGGCGGCCGGGCTTCTGGCTTCCGGCGTCGGGCTTGAGCAAAACCCGGTCGCGTAGTCGGCCGGAGCGCGGGTGGCGAGGCCATCTTCCCGGCAACAAGACTTTCGACGCAAAGCAAAAGGGCAGCCAACCGGCTGCCCTTTTTCATTTCCGACGGTGTCCGGCACGCGGCTGCGCGCCGCTCGCCTGACGTCACTCGGTATCGCTGTCCTGCTCGTCGAGCGCCTGCTTCGGCGGCGGCGGGCGCTTGCCGATCACCACGTTCACGTCGAACTCCTTGCCCTTGCGCACGACGTGCACCTTGGTCGGCGTACCGGGCTTGATCTGCGCGACGGTGTTCAGCAGCTTCGTCGTGTCGGTGATCTCGTCGCCGTTGACCGAGACCAGGATGTCGCCCGGCTTGATGCCGGCCTTGTCGGCCGGGCCGCCCTGCAGCACGCCGGCGACGATCGCGCCTGATTTCTGCGACAGCCCGAACGACTCGGCGATCTCCGGCGTGACGTCCTGCGGCTCGACGCCGATCCAGCCGCGCGTGACCGAGCCGGACGTGATGATGCTTTCCAGCACCGTGCGCGCGGTCGATACGGGAATCGCGAAGCCGATGCCGAGCGAGCCGCCCGAGCGCGAGTAGATCGCCGTGTTGATGCCGAGCAGGTTGCCGTTCACGTCGACCAGCGCGCCGCCCGAGTTGCCGGGGTTGATCGGCGCGTCGGTCTGGATGAAGTTCTCGAACGTATTGATGCCGAGGTGGTTGCGGCCGAGCGCGCTGATGATCCCCATCGTGACCGTCTGGCCGACGCCGAACGGGTTGCCGATCGCGAGCACGACGTCGCCGACCCGCGACTGGTCGGAGCGGCCGAGCGTGATCGTCGGCAGGTTCGTCATGTTGATCTTCAGCACGGCGAGATCGGTTTCGGGATCGCTGCCGATCACTTTCGCGGTGGCCGTGCGGCCGTCGGCGAGCGCGACTTCGATCTGGTCGGCGCCGTCCACGACGTGCTGGTTCGTTAGAATGTAACCTTCAGGGCTCACGATAACGCCCGAGCCAAGGTTGGCGGCCGGTTCGTCCTGCTGCTTGCGGGCGTTGCGGTCGCCGAAGAAGTAGCGGAACAGCGGATCTTTCGCGCGCGGGTCGGGTGGCAGCGAGCCGTCCTTGCTGGAGAAGACGTTGACGACGGCCGGCATCGCCTTCTGCGCGGCTTCGGCGTACGACGTGGTCGCCGGCGCACCGCCGATGCCCGGCGCGACTTCCCGCAGCGCAACGATCGGCGTGGCGAGCTGCTTGCCGAGCTGTCCTTGCCGTTGCAGCCATTGCGGCTTGAGCGTCACGACGATGAACATCAGCGCGAGCAGCACGGTAACCGCCTGCGCGAAGAACAGCCAGAAGCGTCTAAGCATCTGAATGGATTAGAGGTTTATATGGATCGGATCGAACTTGAATTGTACTTGAACAATACCCTTGAAACCGCGCGCTTCAAGGACTATTGCCCGAACGGCCTCCAGGTCGAGGGGCGCCGCAAGATCGAGAAGATCGCCACCGGCGTGACGGCGTCGGTCGCGTTTCTCGAAGCCGCGCTCGAATGGGGGGCAGATGCCGTGCTCGTCCATCACGGCTATTTCTGGCGCAACGAGCCGCCGCAGATCACGGGCCGCAAGTACCAGCGCCTGAAGCTGCTGCTCGCGAACGACCTGAACCTGTTCGCGTTCCACCTGCCGCTCGACGCGCATCCCGAATACGGCAACAACGCGCAGCTCGGCGAGCGGCTCGGGCTGATCGGCGAGCAGCGTTTCGGCGAAGGCGACCTCGGCTGGATGGCAACGCTGCCGATGCCCGTCACGCTCGAGCACTTCGTCGCGAAGGTCGAGCGCACGCTCGGCCGCACGCCACTCGTGCTCGGCGATCTGGACATGCAGCTGCGCCGCATCGCGTGGTGCACGGGCGCCGCGCAAAGCTATTTCGACGCGGCGATCGACGCCGGGGCGGATGTGTTCCTGACCGGCGAGGTGTCCGAATACGTGACGCACACGGCCGCCGAGAGCGGCGTCGCGTTCGTTGCGGCAGGGCACCATGCGACCGAGCGCTACGGAATCCAGGCACTTGGCGCCCACTTGTCCGAAGAATTCGATATCGAACACCTTTTTATCGATATCCATAACCCGGTCTGAATGCCGGATTTGCGGCAGCGCATCGAAATTTCGCAATGTAGCGGATGCTTAAAAGTGAAATGATTTAATCGCTCCGATAGTGGGGGAAAACCCTTAACTATCAATCACTTCGAAGGGATTTTCATCTCCGGGCCTTGTAAATGGCGGCTCCATTCGAGCAAACTAGCGGCGGAATGGAAAGTCGTGACGGAAAATCCAACTCAGAAGTGGGGCGTGTGATGCGAGACAAGGAAGAGAAACGCGTCGACAGCGGCCGCCGTACCTGGCTGATTGCGACATCCGTAGCAGGTGGCGTGGGAGGCGTAGCCACCGTCATACCTTTCGCGGCGTCGCTTGCGCCGTCCGCGAAAGCGAAAGCGGCCGGTGCACCGGTCGAAGTCGACATCAGCGGGCTGAAGCCCGGTGAAATGGTGACCGTGCCGTGGCGCGGCAAGCCGGTGTGGATCCTGAACCGCACCGATGCGATGCTGGCCGACGTGGTCAAGGCCGACAAGGAAGTGGCCGATCCGACCACCGAAAAGCCCTACACGATGCCGCTGCCGGCGTATTGCGCGAACGAATATCGCTCGCGGGCCGATCGCAAGAACATTCTCGTCGTGATGGCCGTGTGTACGCACCTCGGCTGCACGCCAAGCCAACGCTTCACGCCGGGTCCGCAGCCGAACCTGCCGGACGACTGGCCGGGCGGTTTCCTCTGCCCGTGCCATGGTTCGACCTACGACCTCGCCGGCCGTGTGTTCAAGAACAAACCGGCGCCTCAGAATCTCGACATCCCGCCCTACATGTTCACGTCGGCAACGACCCTCGTGATCGGCAAGGACGAGAAAGGAGAAGCGTGATGGCCGACAACAAGGAAGTCTCCACGACAGGTCTCACCGGCTGGATCGATCAGCGCTTCCCGCTCACGTCCACCTGGAAGAAGCACGTTTCCGAGTACTACGCGCCGAAGAACTTCAACTTCTGGTACTTCTTCGGCTCCCTCGCGCTGCTGGTGCTCGTCAACCAGATCGTCACGGGCATCTTCCTGACGATGAACTACAAGCCCGACTCGACGCTCGCGTTCGCGTCGGTCGAGTACATCATGCGCGAGGTGCCGTGGGGCTGGCTGATCCGCTACATGCACTCCACGGGCGCGTCGATGTTCTTCGTCGTCGTCTACCTGCACATGTTCCGCGGGCTGCTTTACGGGTCGTACCGCAAGCCGCGCGAACTCGTGTGGATCTTCGGCTGCGCGATCTTCCTGTGCCTGATGGCCGAGGCGTTCTTCGGCTACCTGCTGCCGTGGGGCCAGATGTCGTTCTGGGGCGCGCAGGTGATCGTGAACCTGTTCTCGGCAATCCCGTTCGTCGGCCCCGACCTGTCGCTGTGGATTCGCGGCGACTACGTCGTGTCGGACGTCACGCTGAACCGCTTCTTCGCATTCCATGTGATCGCGATTCCGCTCGTGCTGGTCGGCCTCGTGATCGCGCACCTCGTCGCGCTGCACGAAGTGGGGTCGAACAACCCGGACGGCATCGAGATCAAGGCGAAGAAGGACGAGAACGGCGTTCCGCTCGACGGCATCCCGTTCCACCCGTACTACTCGGTGCACGATTTCCTCGGCGTGTGCGGGTTCCTGATGGTGTTCGCGCTGATCGTGTTCTTCTCGCCGGAGATGGGTGGCTACTTCCTCGAGGCGAACAACTTCGTCCCGGCGAACCCGCTGCAGACGCCGCCCGAGATCGCGCCGGTCTGGTACTTCACCGCGTTCTACGCGATGCTGCGCGCGACCACCGACCCGTTCAAGATCGTGCTGATGATCGTGATCGTGCTGCTCGGCGTGCTCGCGCTGATCCGCGCGCGCGGCAAGTGGAAGATCGGCCTGCCGGTGCTGGCCGCGGCGATCGTCGTGTTCATGTACCTGACGGAGTCGAAGTTCTGGGGTGTCGTCGTGATGGGTTCGGCGGTGATCACGCTGTTCTTCCTGCCGTGGCTCGACCGCAGCCCGGTGAAGTCGATCCGCTACCGGCCGCTGTTCCACAAGGTGTTCCTCGGGATCTTCGTCGTGGCGTTCCTGACCCTCGGGTTCCTCGGCACGCGGCCGCCATCGCCGGCCTCGACACTGATTGCGCAGGCCTGTGCGCTGATCTACTTCGCGTTCTTCCTCGGCATGCCCGTCTGGACGCCGCTTGGCACGTTCAAGCAGCCGCCGGAGCGGGTGCGCTTCAAGCCCCATTAACGTGAGCGAGGAGAGAACGACATGAAGAAACTGCTTTCGACACTCGCGCTGATCGGGGCGACCGCGTGCGCGCTGCTGGTGGCGCCGGCGGTTCGGGCGGAAGGTAATTTTCCGCTCGACCGGGCGCCCGATAACACGGAAAATCTCGTTTCGCTTCAGCACGGCGCGCAATTGTTTGTAAACTATTGCCTGAACTGCCACAGCGCGAACCTGATGCGCTACAACCGTCTGACGGATCTGGGCATATCCCAGAAGGAGATCGAAAAGAATCTCCTGTTCACGACCGACAAGGTCGGCAACACGATGTCCGTCGCGATGCGGCCCGAAGACGCGAAGAACTGGCTCGGCACCTCGCCGCCCGACCTGTCGGTCGAGGAGCGCGCGCGCGGCCGCGACTGGCTGTATACGTATCTGCGGAGTTTCTACCGCGACGATACGCGGCCAAGCGGCTGGAACAACGCGGTGTTCGAGAACGTCGGCATGCCCCATGTACTGTGGCAGCTGCAGGGGCAGCGCACCGCCAAATTCGAAGACAAGACGGACGAGGAGACGGGCGAGAAGGCCCATACGCTCGTCGGCTTCCAGCAGGTCACACCGGGGACATTGTCCGCGGTGGATTATGATTCTGCGGTTGCCGACCTGGTGGCGTACATGACCTGGATGTCCGAGCCGGCTCAGCAGACCCGCAAACGCCTCGGCGTATGGGTGCTGATCTTTCTCGGTGTCCTGACTTTCCTGGCCTGGCGGCTCAATGCCGCGTACTGGAAAGATATCAAGTAATCACGCCTGACCGGCGTGGGGCCGGCGCAAGGTGGAACCCCGGAAGGGGTTCGCCGCGTGCCGGCCCTCGGCTTTTTTGAGGAAACGCAAACATGATGGTTCTGTATTCCGGCACAACTTGCCCGTTCTCCCAGCGTTGCCGGCTGGTGCTGTTCGAGAAGGGCATGGACTTCGAAATCCGTGACGTCGACCTGTTCAACAAGCCGGAAGACATTTCGGTGATGAACCCGTACGGTCAGGTGCCGATTCTGGTCGAGCGCGACCTGATCCTGTACGAATCGAACATCATCAACGAGTACATCGACGAGCGCTTCCCGCATCCGCAACTGATGCCGGCCGACCCCGTGCAGCGCGCACGTGCACGCCTGTTCCTGCTCAACTTCGAGAAGGAACTGTTCGTCCACGTCAGCACGCTCGAGAACGAGAAGGGCAAGGCAGCAGAGAAGAACCACGAGAAGGCACGCCTCGCGATCCGCGATCGCCTGACGCAGCTCGCGCCGATCTTCGTGAAGAACAAGTACATGCTCGGCGAGGAATTCTCGATGCTCGACGTCGCGATCGCGCCGCTGCTGTGGCGTCTGGATCACTACGGCATCGAGCTGTCGAAGAACGCTGCGCCGCTGATGAAGTACGCCGAGCGGATCTTCAGCCGTCCGGCCTACATCGAAGCACTGACGCCGTCCGAAAAGGTCATGCGTCGTTGATGGTGCAATGAGTGCATGACGGAGAGGGCGGCGCGGCGTGCCGCGCCCCCGCTCCGGGTTCGAGGATTGTGATGCAAGAGATTTCAACGAAGCCTTATCTGCTGCGCGCGCTGTACGAGTGGTGCACCGATAACGGTTACACGCCGCATATCGCGGTGAGGGTCGACAACTCGACGCGCGTGCCGCGTCAGTTCGTGCGTGACGGCGAGATCGTGCTCAACATCAGCTTCGAGGCGACGAGCCAGTTGCAGATGGGCAACGAGTGGATCGAGTTCACGGCCCGGTTCTCCGGGAAGGCGCACAAGATCGAGATTCCGGTTGCCAACGTGCTCGCGATCTATGCGCGCGAGAACGGGCAGGGCATGGCGTTCCAGGTCGATGCGGTCGCGGGCGAAGGTGCGGATTCGGGTGCGTTCGACGAAGATGCGGCGCAGGCGGATGATGCGCAGCGCGACGAATCGCCTGTTGCGTTGACGCCGGTGGCCGACAGCGGCGCGAACGAGGAGCCCTCCGAAGGCGCCGATGAGCCGCCGAAAACCGACGGCGATGGCGACGGTTCAAAAGGTGGCAGCAGACCTCGCCTCAAGATCGTGAAATGAGGTAGAATCTCGCGCTACGCCGGCTTAGCTCATCTGGTAGAGCAGTTGATTTGTAATCATCAGGTGGCGGGTTCGAGTCCTGCAGCCGGCACCACATTGAACGAAGGGCCGGGAGGTTTTGCCTCCCGGCCCTTTGTCGTTTCTGTCCCATAAGGCAACAAACCCGGCGCGGGTCGCGTGGCGAACCCGCTTCGGCGCATCGCATGTTCTGACACAAGCCGTGCGGAATCTCTTTCACGACTTCGTGCCGTAGGATTTCCAATCGGGACGACGGTGTCGCCTGTCAGGAGCGGTGTATCGCTAAGCGATGTCGTTGCGACGAAGCCAGTCTTTCAGGCAGTGCTTGCATACCGACTTCCCGCTTTCGAGCAGGTGGAGGCTGCGCTCGCCCGATTCCATTCGATAGATGCCAGTAGCAAGATCGATATCCGGTCCCAGCACACGAAGAAGGAAGGCTTCGTCGAACCAGAATTTGTTTTCTGCTTTCGGTGAAGTCACGACTACATTGATTAGCCGACCGTGCGGCGCCGCATCACGCCGATCGATCAACGCTGCCATGGCTGGCGATGTGCGCGAACCGACCGCAATCCCGTGGATGTCACATTTGACTAGCGGACCGTCCAACGTCGCATTGTCTGCGACGATCGCCGTGTCGAACGCGCGTGATACGGGCGTCGGCGAGTGCGGTTGTTCGCCCGAACGTACGAGCAGTTCGTCTAGGCAATCCGGGCAAACATGCTCGCATGCCCGGTCGAGCAACGCGAACTTTCGCAGCTCGGTGACATGCGCGACGCCGTCGACATGGTTGGCGGTTACCGCATGCTCGTCCAGATCCGCGCGCGTCATCCATACGACGTGGCTGCGCTTGGGCCGATCCAGCGATACCCGCACCAATTCATCGGGCTCGAATCGTCCGCGCTCGCGAATTCGGTCGCCGATGCGCTTCGCCGCTACGGTGAATGGGCGCACGCCGTGCCTGGCGCACAACGTTGGAGACATCATCTGTCGTTACCTCCGGTTACCTTACACGTGGGCCGACGCCATGTCGGTTGAGGAATGCCCATGCACGCTTGCCTTTCGCCGGAACGTCGGCTCCCCCGGCGTTGAGCACGTCCATCACGTGCGTCATGCAGCTGTTGTTGGACACGTCGTAGGCACCGTCTGATTCAGCCCGAGTGGCGCGCACCTTGTCGCGCTGATGAATCCGCCGGTACGTGAACGACATCATCAGGATGCGCTGTGGCAGGCCGTTCGCAATGGCGTGGTCGACGTGATCGGCAGCGATCACGCGCCGCATACGCGCGATGAAAAACGCCGGCCCTAT
>NZ_JAAGPE010000156.1:0-23021 GCF_017104605.1 Burkholderia sp. Ac-20384
CGATGTCGCGCTGGGTGCCGCGCGAGAAGCGCGGCTTCGCGCAGGGCATCACGCACGCGTTCTCGCGGGTCGGCAACGCGGTCGCGCCGGCCGCCGTCGTCGCGGTGATGGCCGTGTACGGGTGGCGCGAATCGTTCTACATCTGCGGCGTGATCAGCATCGTGTGGGTTGCGGTGTGGGCGCTCGTCTATACCGAACACCCGAAGGACCACCCGCGCATCACGCAGGCCGAACTCGATGCGCTGCCGCCGCCGAAGCAGAAGCCCGCGAACGTGCCGTGGGGCCCGCTGTTCCGCCGGATGATGCCCGTCACGATCGTGTACTTCTGCTACGGCTGGACGCTGTGGCTGTTCCTCAGCTGGATTCCGCAGTACTTCCTGCACAGCTACGACCTCGACCTGAAGAAATCGGCCGTGTTCGCGTCCGCGGTGTTCTTCGCGGGCGTGATCGGCGACACGCTCGGCGGCATCGTCACCGACCGCGTCTACGCACGCACCGGCAGCCTCAAGCGTGCGCGCAGCTGGATGGTGTCGATCTGCATGCTGCTCACGCTGCTGGCGCTGTTGCCGCTGCTGTTCACGCATCACCTGTACGTGTCGATGGCGTGCCTCGCGGCCGGCTTCTTCTTCGCCGAAATGACGATCGGGCCGATGTGGGCCGTGCCGATGGACATCGCGCCGGAATACTCGGGCACCGCGAGCGGGATGATGAATTCCGGCTCCGCGCTCGCGGCAATCCTGTCGCCGGTGATCTCCGGCTTCGTGATCGACCGCTTCGGCAGCTGGGAGCTGCCGTTCATCGGCAGCATGGTGCTGATGGGCGTGGGCGTGCTGCTCGCGTTCCGTATGCAACCGGACAGCCGCTTCGCCGATGCCCCCGCCGAACAACCGGCCGCCAATCGCTCGCCGGCCTGATGCCAACGGGGCGCTGCCGCCGGCGGCGCCCGCCTTTTTGACTGCAACGATGAACCAACAAGCTACCCACGACCTCGCCGTCCGGCTCGCCGCCGGCTGGCAACACGGCATCGCGTTCTCCGCACTGCCTTCGGAACTCGTCCCCGCCGATGCCGACGCCGCCTATGCGGTGCAGGCGCAAGTTCTCGCCGCGCGCAGCGCTGCGATCGGCGCATGGAAGGTCGGCGCGAAGCAGCCCGACGGCCCGATCCAGGGTGCGCCGCTGCCGGACGACTGTCGCCATGCGAGCGGCGTCACGCTGCCGCGCGGCGCGTTCCGGCCGCTCGGACTCGAACTGGAGATCGCGTTCCGCTTCGGCCGCGACTTCGCGCCGCGTGCGGCCGCCTATGCCGATGACGAAGTGTTCGACGGCATCGCGCAGATGGGCGCATCGATCGAGATCGTCGCGAGCCGCTTCCGCGAATGGCCGGACGTCGCCCCCGTCGCGCAACTCGCCGACCTGCAGAACCACGGCGCGCTCGTGCTCGGCGAGATGACCGGCTATCGCGACGATTTCCCGTTCGTCGCGCCGGCCCCCGCATTTTCGTTCGACGGGCAGGACATCGTCGGCTCGGCGCCGGGCACCAACCCGGCCGGCGACCCGCGCCGCCTGCTGCCGTGGCTCGTGAATCACGCGTCGCGGCGCGGCATCGCGCTGCCGGCCGGCACCGTCGTCACGACCGGCTCTTACACGGGGATGTTTTTCCCGAACGCGGCGGGCACGGCTGTCGGCCGCATACCGGGGTTGCCGCCCGTCAGCGTGACCCTCGCCTGATCCCCGCCTGCCCCTCACCCGATACCGACCGCTGCCATGACATCCGCCGTCTCGCCTTCGCTGGTTCGCCCCGTTCATCTCGTGCCGTCGCAAGGCGCCGCGCTGTCGCCGCTGTTCGCGCGGCTGCGCACGGAAATGCGCGGCGACGTCTACGCCGACCGCGCAAGCCGCGGCCGCTATGCGACCGACGCGTCGATCTACCAGATCATGCCGCTCGGCGTGGTCGTGCCGCGCGACCAGGACGACCTGCGGATCGCGCTCGACATCGCGCGCGACCGCAAGATCCCCGTGCTCGCGCGGGGCGCCGGCACGAGCCAGTGCGGACAGACGATCGGCGAGGCGCTCGTCGTCGACAACAGCAAGTGGCTGAACCGGATCGTCGAGTTCGACGCGCAGGCGCGCACCGTCACCGTCGAGCCCGGCATCGTGCTCGATCACCTGAACGCGTGGCTGAAGCCGCACGGGCTGTGGTTTCCGGTCGACGTGTCGACGGCCGCGCAATGCACGATCGGCGGGATGGCCGGCAACAACTCGTGCGGATCGCGCTCGATCGAGTACGGCAACATGGTGCACAACGTGCTCGCGATCGACGCGATCCTCGCCGACGGCAGCGAATGTCGGTTCGGTTCGCTCGCGCAGCCCGTCACCGACCGCCGCACGCTCGACCTGCTGCACGGCGTCGAACGCATCGCGAAACGCGAGCGCGACGAGCTCGTCGAGCGCGTGCCGAAGGTGCTGCGCCGCGTGGCCGGCTACAACCTCGACCTGTTCGACTGCCAGAACCCGCGCGCGTACACCGACGACGGTCACGCGAATCTCGCGCACCTGCTCGTCGGCTCGGAAGGCACGCTCGCGTACAGCCGGCAGATCACGCTGAAGCTCGCGCCGCTGCCCGCGCACAAGGCGCTCGGTGTCGTGAACTTCCCGACCTTCTACCAGGCGATGGACACCGCGCAGCACATCGTGAAGCTGAAGCCGGTGGCGGTCGAGCTCGTCGATCGCACGATGATCGACCTGTCGATGGAGAACCCGGCGTTCCGTCCGGTGATCGAGCAGGCGCTGGTCGGGCAGCCGCAGGCGATCCTGCTCGTCGAATTCGCGGGCGAATCGCGCGACGCACAACTCGCGCAGCTCGACCGGCTCGCCGAACTGATGGCCGATCTCGGCCTGCCCGACAGCGTCGTGAAGATGACCGATGCCGGCGCGCAGAAGGCGCTGTGGGACGTGCGCAAGGCCGGGCTGAACATCATGATGAGCATGAAGGGCGACGGCAAGCCGGTGTCGTTCATCGAGGATTGCGCGGTGCCGCTCGAACACCTCGCCGAATACACGCGCCGCCTGACGGACGTATTCCACAAGCATGAAACCGAGGGCACGTGGTACGCGCACGCAAGCGTCGGCACGCTGCACGTGCGGCCGATTCTCGACATGCGGCGCGACGGCGCGACGC
This sequence comes from Burkholderia sp. Ac-20384, assembly GCF_017104605.1. Lineage (NCBI taxonomy): Bacteria > Pseudomonadati > Pseudomonadota > Betaproteobacteria > Burkholderiales > Burkholderiaceae > Burkholderia > Burkholderia sp. Ac-20384. The sequence goes on from NZ_JAAGPE010000156.1 coordinate 3,179, forward strand.
GCATGCGCGAGATCGCCGAAGAAGCGGCGGCACTGGTGCGCGAATACAAGGGCGCGTATTCGGGCGAACACGGTGACGGGCTGTGTCGCGGCGAATGGGTCGCGTGGCAGTACGGCCCGCGTCTGAACGCGGCGTTCGCGGAAATCAAGGCGCTGTTCGATCCTGACAACCGCTTCAACCCGGACAAGATCGTCAATCCGCCTCGCATGGATGCGCGTGAACACTTCCGCTTCGCGCCCGGATATGCGGCGCTGCCGCTGCGGCCCGCGCTCGACTGGTCGGCATGGAACGTCACGCGCAATCCGCTGACCGGTGACGAAACCGCCCCGGGCTCCGGCACCGACATCACGCACGGGCTCGCGTCGGCCGTCGAGATGTGCAACAACAACGGCCACTGCCGCAAGTTCGATGCGGGCACGATGTGCCCGAGCTACCGCGTGACGCGCGACGAGCAGCACGTGACGCGCGGCCGTGCGAACACGCTGCGGCTCGCGGTGACGGGCCAGCTCGGCGCCGATGGCCTCGCCGGCGACGACGTGAAGGCCGCGCTCGACCTGTGCGTGTCGTGCAAGGGCTGCAAGCGCGATTGCCCCACAGGTGTCGATATGGCGCGCTTCAAGATCGAGGCGCGCCATGCGTGGAACCGCAAGCACGGCACGACACTGCGTGAACGGCTCGTTGCGTACCTGCCGCGTTATGCGCCGTGGGCCGCGCGGATGCGTGGTGCGATTGCGTTCGCGAATGGCATGCCGGTCGTTTCATCGTGGATGAAGCGATGGATCGGGCTCGCGCCACAGCGGGCGTTGCCTGTGTTTGCGCGGCCGTTCCTCGCGAATGCGGATGCGCTTGCGGGTGCGGGCGCGGGCGCGGGTGCGGGTGCGGGTGCCAGTGCCAGTGCCAGTGCCAGTGCCAGTGCCAGTGCCAGTGCCAGTGCCAGTGCCAGTGCGACATCAGCATCGCAAAGCGGCTCGGCCACCCGCGAAGTGCTGCTTTTCGTCGACACGTTCAGCAACTACCAGGAACCGGACAACGCGCACGCCGCGCAGCACGTGCTCGAAGCCGCCGGCTATACGGTGCATTTCAACGTTCGCGAGGGCGAACGGCCACTGTGCTGCGGCCGCACGTTCCTTGCGGCTGGGCTCGTCGACGAAGCAAAGGCCGAGGCGAAGCGCACGCTCGATACGTTGCGGCCGTACCTCGAACGCGGCGTCGCGATCGTCGGGCTGGAGCCTTCGTGCCTGCTGTCGATGCGCGACGAGTTTCTGGCATACGGGTATGGCGACGAAGCCGCACGGCTCGCGAGCCATGCGTTCCTGTTCGAGGAGTTCCTCGTACGCGAGCAGGAGGCCGGACGGTTGTCGCTGCCGTTGCATGCAATCGATGCGAAGGAAGCGCTCGTCCACGGCCACTGCCACCAGAAGGCCTTCGGCGCGTTCACACCGGTGCAGACGGTGCTGCGCTGGATTCCGGGGTTGAAGGTGTCACCGGTCGAATCGTCGTGCTGCGGGATGGCCGGCAGCTTCGGCTACGAAGCCGAACACTACGACGCGTCGCAGGCGATGGCCGAACTGTCGCTGCTGCCGGCTGTGCGGGCGCGGGCCGACGGCGCGATCGTCGTCGCGGACGGCACGAGCTGCCGGCATCAGATCCAGGACGGCGCGCAGACGCAGGCCGTGCATGTGGCGAAGGTGCTGGCGCGGGCGCTCGGCAATATCCCGTCACGCTAGCGGTACGCGCACGAACCAGCCGGTGGCATCCGCTCACCGGATGCGCGGGCCACCTCCGATCGCTCCGCATCGGGGCAGCCCGCGCCGATCACGGCATCTGCTCGCCCAGGCGAAGCTGATTCGTCACCTGCGTCACGCCGTCCACTTGCCGGGCCGCCTCCACGGCCATCGCGGCCTGCTGACCGTCGCTCACGCCGCCACGCAGCGTCACGACGCCGCTCCGGGCACGCACCACGATGCGCGTCGCATTCAGCCCGCGCGTGCGTGCGAGTGCCGCGCTGACGCGACGTGTCAGGCGCCGGTCGTCAGCTCGGCGCACCTTGTCCGCCGGTGCCCCGCTGGCAACGGTTGTCGACGCCGGGTCCGATGCGGCTCGCGCGGTGCCGGCTACGGCCACGATGCCGAGTGCCACGACGGTCGCGATCAATCCACGTTGCAAACCTTTCATTGAGTCTCCCTTCACACACGGAAAATGTCGCCGACCGCTGCTCAGAACTTCGTCATCAGGCCGATCGATGCACCCGTCATGCCACTGCCGCCCGGCCGCAAGCTGATGGCCGCGATATTGGCCGGATCGGTGCGGTACGCGCCGGAGAAGCCGTTTCGATCGAACTCCGCGTAGATCTCGGTGCGCTTCGACAGGAAGTACTCGACGACTGCATACGTCGTGAGCTTGTGCCCGTCCGCATCGCGCCGGTTGCCGAGATTGCTGCCGATGTCGTCGTACATGCCCGCCGTGAGCTGCAGGAACGGCGTGGCCTGGTAGACGACACCCAGCGACGGGATCTTGTCGCGACGATGCGGCCGGCTCGGATTCGCACTCGAAATGTCGAGGGCCGAGTAGCTCGCATCGAGCCGGCCGGCACCGATCTGCCAGGTCCCGCCCGCCATCCAGGTCTGCGCGGACTGCGTCGCGTCAGCGCTGTACGTCTTCGAGTAGGACGCACCGCCGAGCACCGTCTGGTACTGATACATCGCCGCAGCAGAAAAATTGGTTCCGGCACGCGTATTACCGGCAACACCGCCGGGCGAATAGCTCGCCGCGACACGCAGGCCGCCCAGTTCGCCGATGTATTTGATCGTGTTGTTGAAGCGGGAATCGAGCGTGAACGGATTGCCGCTCCAAAGCACACCGGGCTCGATGGCAAGCGACTGGCCGCGTCCGCCGGCCGGATCCACGACGATCCCGAAATCGGTCGCCGCATTGAACTGGCGCCCGAACGTCAGGCGCCCGAAGCCGCCCGTCACGCCCACGTAGGCCGCCTGTGAAAACAGCGTGCCGGACGTTTTCAGTGCGCCCGTGCCGCTGCTGAAGGCGCCGTCGAGCACGAACAGCGCCTTGAACCCGCCGCCCAGATCCTCTTTGCCGCGAATGCCGAAATCGTTACCCGAGATCAGGTTGTTGTTGAACCCCACGGCGCTCCCGCCCTGCATGCCATTGGTCCATCGAATCCCGCCGCCGATCTGCCCGTAGAGGGTCACGCTCGACTGCGCCACACTGATGCCCGGCAATGCGCCGAGCAATGCCATCCATGCGAATTTCCTCATCCGTCTCCTCCTGCCAGTGCCTGGCTTTATGTTTTCTTCACCGCTTCATTTCATGATTTGCATTCCGAAACAATCGATCGACACCCGCGGCCGATCGCTTCCTGTTGCTGCCGGGATCGGCGCACCGCGTGCCCGCGTGCGCCGATCCCCGTCCTCCTGGATTACTCGGCCGGCCGCCCGACGTTCTGCACGAGCGAGCTGACGTATCCCGGCCCACCCGCGCCGTCGTGCTCGACCTCGACGTACCACGCAAGGTTGTAGCCCGCCCGAAGGGTCAACGCGGCGTGCCACTCGCCGTCGCGTGCCGCCATCGGCGTCGATTGCCACGTGGCGCTGCGCCAGTCCTGCGAGACCGGGTGAAACGCATGGAACAGCCTGACACCCGACACCTGCTCCGGCTCGACGCGTGCGGCAACGTCCAGCCGGTCATCGGCCATCCCGTGCCGGACCACCGGCATGCGCGGAACGCGACGGCCGGCGAAGGTGCGGGCAAGCCACATCCGCCACGCCGCGAGATGCTTCGTGGAGACCCACGAATGCCGCACGTTGTCGATGGCGAAATAGGCCTTGTCGCCCGGCATCTCGGTCATCATGCTGTTGGGCGCGCCGAGCGCGAAGAACTCGTCGTTCGTGCCGAGCGCGACGAGGTACGCGGCCTTGATCCGGTCACGCCACAGATATGGATCGAAGTGCATCAGCATCTGGAAACCGACGGGATTGTTGAGCGCGCGCAGCATCGTCTCCGCCCCCTGAAAGCCGGGGCCCGCTCGCGACTCCGACGGCCCGGCGACGTGCGGCCCGAACTCGGCGAACTTCGTCGCCAGGTGATACAGGTTGTTCCCGCCGTGGTAGCCGCACACCATCACGCCCGCCACCCGGTCCGGGTCGGCGCCCGACGCAATGGCCACGCCAACCCCGCGTTTCGAATGGCCGAGCAGGACGGCCCGCCTGGTGCCGATGCCCGCGAGCGAATGCAGCAGCGTGATGGCACGCAGATACGCCTTGGCGATCGGGTAGTACCCGTTCCAGGTCAGGTCGCCGGTCTCCAGCATCTTCTTCAGCGCATAGCCGGTGAAATCCGATTCGTCGAGGCCGAACGGGCAATCGGCCGGATTCGCGAAGATCATGATCGGCATCCCGAGGTCGAGCGCGGTGCCTTCCGCGTATTCGCCCTCGGTGTCGAGCGTCGTGCCCGGAATGACGCGCCGGGCCCATTCCGCGGGCTCGAAGGCCTGGCGCTCCGTGCCGATGATGCCGGCCGCGCCGTCGCCGTCATAGCCGTCGGGCACGTAGATGCGGGCGGGATGCCGCCAGACGAGCCCGTGCCATTGCTGGCTGGTGAAGGTCAGCTCGATGACGCGAACCCGGCGCCCGGCGCGATGCCGGCTCTCGCGCACGTCATCCGAGACGATCTCGGGCTGCAGCGTCGATTCGTCGAGCAATTCGGCTTTGTCGAAGAAGGGGGCCGGCCCCAGCACCGGCTTCGTGTCGGTGAACGTCTGATTCATGAGCGGAGTTCCTGGTTGATGAGTGCCGCTTCGGCGGCCTTGGGACGAATGACGCAAGCGAACAGCAGCACCACGGCGACGAGCGCGAGCGCGACGAGATAGAGCGCCGGGTCGAGGCTGCCCGTCCGCACACGGATCGCGCCGAACAGCGCGGAACTCACGCCGGATGCCGCGCCCATGCTCGAGATCAGCGCAACGCCGGCAGCAGCCGCGTCGCGCGGCAACAGGCGCGTCGCAATCGCCCAGAGCACCGGGTAGGCAGACGCGATGCCGCTGGTCGCCACGATGGCGCCGGCCATGACGCCGGGCAGCGCACCGTGCGAGACGGCCATCGTGCACAGTCCCGCAATGCCCGTGCCGACCGCGACGATGAAATGTCCGTAGCGCTCGCGGCGCCGGTCCGAACGGCGGCCGTACCAGACCATCGCGATCGTGCCGATCAGGTTCGGGATCACGACATACAGGCCGACGTGCTGCAGGTTCGTGACGCCGGTCGCCTCGATGATGGACGGCAGCCAGAAAATCAGCAGGTTGGTTGCGCACCCGAGCGAGAACGTCGTGAAGCCCAGCAGATAGACGCACGGCTCCCGCAGCGCGGCGCGCAACGGATGGCGGGCAGCAGGCAGGCCATCGGTCGCGCCAAGCGCCTGCTGCACGATGCGGCGCTCGTCGGACGACAGCCAGCGTGCGTGTTCGGGGCCTTCGGGCAGCACCCGGTACGCGATCACGCCGAGCACGATGCTCGGCACGCCCTCCAGCAGCATCAGCCATTGCCAGCCGTCGAGCCCCGCCACGCCACTCATCGAGTTCAGCACCCAGCCCGATACCGGCCCGGTCACGAGCCCGGCCGCGGCGGCGGCCGTCATGAACAGCGCAATGACTTTCGCGCGGCGCTCGGGCGGAAACCAGAACGTGAGATACACCACGACGCCGGGGAAGAATCCCGCCTCGAACGCGCCGAGCAGGAAGCGTAGCGTGTAGAACTGGCCCGGTGTCCTGACGAACATCGTCGCGGCCGCGACCACGCCCCACAGCACCATGATCCGCAGCAGCGTGCGGCGCACGCCGACCCGCCGCAGCATCAGGTTGCTCGGCAGCTCGAACATCAGGATGCCGACGAAGAACGCCGAGGCCGCGACGCCGTATGCCGCGTCGGTGAATCCGAGCGCCCCCTGCATCTGCAGCTTCGCGAGGCCGATATTGTTGCGATTGACGAACGCGGTCAGATAACACAGGAACAACAGCGGCACGAGACGTCTCGTAATGCGTGCGAACACCCGGTCCGCATCGCTGCGTGCGGCCCTGCCGCCGCCGTCCGTCGAGCATTCCATTCCGGTATTCATGCCGACGCGCCTCCGTCAGGTCGCGACGCGTGCACGCGATAGCCCAGGCCCGGTGACAGCACGCTGCAATCGCCGTCGGACAACATGACGGATTCGAGCGCGTCGTGGTTCATCGCGTCGTCGACGAACTCGACGATCGTGCGCACCTTCGCGCATGCCACGCCGACGCCCGCGCAGGCCGCCTCGAGGTCGGCTGCACGCCATTCACGAATCGCGGTGGCCAGTGCGTCGCGCAACGCCGCCGGGTCGCTGGCGCGCAGGAATGCTGCCGGCCCGCCGGCATCCAGCGGCGGATCGAAATAGCGGGGATCGCGTGCAATGTCGGCGCGCCCGAGGACACCGAGCGCGGCCGCCAGTTGCCGGGGCGTGTTGGCGCCAAGCGCGACCCAGCCGTCCTGGGTGGCGAACAGGTCCGCTGCCGGACTGCCCGAGTAGCCCTGGTTGCCGACCCGTGGCGGCGCAACGCGGCCAGTGAGCGCCTGGCAGGCGAACGGATACATCAACTGCAACGCGGCGCCGGTCATCGACACGTCGAGATAACGCCCGAGACCGGTTGTATCCCGCTCGCGCAGCGCGGCCAGGATCGCCATCGCAGCGACGAGCCCCGTGCCGGCATCGACCACCGGAAAGCCCGTCTTGACCGGCGGCTCGCCTTCGCGGCCGGCCATCAGCGTCATGCCCGTCGCCGCCTGGACGACGTGGTCGTAGGCCGGCCGGTCCCGCCACGCCCCGGTGTTTCCCCAGCCGCTGATCGCGCAGTAGACGAGCCCGGGATTCAGCGCCCGCAGCGGGCCGTCGCCCAGGCCGAACCGGTCGAGCACGCCCGGCCGCAGGCTGTCGACCAGCACGTCGGCTTCACGTGCGAGTTCGAGCGCCTGGTCGCGGTCGCCTGCGTCGCTCAGGTCCAGTTCGATGGAGCGCTTGCCGGCATTCAGCGCGACGAAGCCCATCCGGCCATTGCCGCGACGCATCACGTCGCCGCCGTTGCGGTTCTCGATCTTGACGACCTCGGCGCCGAGCTGTGCCAGGTGGAACGTCGCCAGCGGGCCCGCGATAACGTGCGTGAAATCCAGCACGCGAATCCCGGCGAGCGGTTTGAATGTCGTCATGTCCGCGCTCCCGTCGCTCGTTTCGCGACTGTCCGGCGCTGCGGCGACCCGGTCGGCTGCCGTTGCCGGTCCCCTGCTTGTCCCAACCCCTTGCGCATGTCTGTCTCCATTAGGTCGAGTCGCTATTGTGGGCACGTTGCGCTTTCAGGAAAATTGAAGATTCATGAACCAGCATTCCGAAAACATGAATCCCGACCTGATTTCCGGGCGACGCAATGCGGGCAATTTCCTGCGGCTGCGGCACTTGCGCATGCTTGAACTGGTCGCGGACGGCGGCTCGCTCGCCGCGGCCGCACGCACGCTGCACCTGTCCCAGCCGGCGATCACGAAAATGCTGCAGGAGATGGAAGCGGTGTTCGGCACGATGCTCGTGACGCGCGGCGCGCGCGGCGGACGGCTGACCGCCGACGGCGAAGCCGTCCTGCAGCGCCTGCGGATCGCGCTCGCGCAATTCGACGTCGCGTTGGCCGGCGACGGCAACGACGACGGCCGGCCGCTGCTGCGCATCGGCATGCTGCCCGTGGTCAGCGTCGCGCTGTTGCCGCAGATCATGCGGAACCTGACACGGGACGCCCCCGCGCCACGGCTCACGGTCATGGAATCGAACGTCTCGGGGCTGCTGGACGCGCTGTCCGCCGGACGGATCGACTGCATCATCAGCCGCCCGGACGCGGAAGCGTTGGCGAAGCTCGACGGGCTCGACGTCACGATTCTTCCGGTGTACGAAGAACCGCTGGCGATTGCGTGTCCGCTCGCGCACCCGTTCGCCGATGCGCGACGCATCTCGACGGAGCAGCTGCAGCGCGAAGACTGGATCGTCCCGCATGCCGGCACCGACACCCGCCGCGCATTCGACGCGCTGTTCGTCGATCACGGCCTGATGCCGCCGCGCCCGCTCGTCGAATCGATGTCGTTTCACACGAACCTGCAGATGGCCGACGCGCTCGGCGCGCTGACCGTCGCGCCACAGTCGGCCGTGCTGCACTATGCGCGCATGGGCGTGATCCGCAGCGTCGGCGGTTTTCCGGTCATGCCGGTGGGGGAAATCGCGCTGATCCATCTCGCGACGATGGTCGGCCTGCCCGCGCTGCAGCGGTTTCGCGATGCGGTCGAAGCTGCGCGTCGTTGATGCGCGGCTATCGCGGGGGGGCTTGCAGCCGCATCATCGAGAAATCCACTTGGTATGCAGTCGGTTCACGCCGAAGTCGCCGAGGGCCGCCGCACACGCATTACCGCGCATCACTGCACATCACTGCGCGTCGCCGATCCCGCCCATCAGCATCATCAGTTGCTCGCGCAGCCACCGGCTGCCCTGGTCCTGATCGGCGCTGCGATGCCAATAGCAGAAGTATTCGAGGGCCGGCATCTCGAACGGCAGTTCGAGAATGCGCGCCGGATAGCGCTGCAGCAGCCGCAGCGGCGCCGTCAGCGCGAGATCGCCGCGCATCGCGATCAGCGGCGCGACCATGTAGTGCTGCACGCGCATCTGGATGGTGCGGCGCAGCCCGAGGCGTGTCAGTTCCGCGTCGACGTAACCGCTGCCCTTGCGGCGGCTCGACACGTGGATGTGCCCCATCGCAAGGTAGTCGTCCATGGTGAGCGTGTCGCCCTTGAACGGGTGATCGTCGCGGATCATGCACGCATAGCGGTCGCGCACGAGCAGCGCCTGGTGCAGGTGCGGATCGCCGATCAGCGGCGCGTCGATCGCGATGTCGACGGAGCCGTTCGCGAGCGCGGTCGCGACTTCGCGGCGGTCCATCGTGTAGCTGCGCACGTGCATGCCGGGCGCATGCGTCTGCAGCAGTTCGCCGAGCGCGGGCAGCAGCAGCGCTTCGGTCAGGTCGCTCATGCTCATCCGGAACACGCGCGTCGACGACGCCGGATCGAACACGTCGCCTTCATGCGCGCTCGAATCGAGCAGCTGCATCGCCTCGCGCACGCGGCCGACGATGTTCTCGGCCAGCGGCGTGGGCATCATCCCGGCCGGCGTGCTGACGAACAGCGGATCGTTCAGGGTCTTGCGCAGCCGCGCCAGCGCGTTGCTGACGGCCGGCTGCGTGAGGTTCAGCACCTCGGCCGCGCGCGTGAGGTTGCGCTTGGTGTAGATCGCGTCGAATACGACGAACAGGTTCAGGTCAATCTTCGAAAGGCGCATCGCCGGATCTCCTTGCCGGCATCTTACGGCGTGCGCCTCCCGTTCGTCCACGGCCCTGCGCATCGTGGCGCGATGCTCAGCCGCGCAGCGGCGGCGTCAGGTACGGGGCCGTCGAACCCGGCTCGCCGCCCTGGATTTCCATCCGCGCGATTGCCTGCAGGTGCACCTCGTCCGGGCCGTCGGCGAAGCGCAGCGCGCGGCCCCAGGTCCAGTGGTCGGCGAGCGGCGTATCGGGGCTCAACCCCGCCGCGCCGAACACCTGCATCGCGCGGTCGCACACGTCCGTATAGACGGTCGGCACCAGCGCCTTGATCATCGAGATTTCCTTGCGGGCGGCCTTCGCGCCGACCTTGTCGATCATCCACGCGGCCTTCAGCACCAGCAAACGCGCCTGCTCGATCTCGATGCGCGAGCGCGCGATCCATTCGCCGACCGTGCCGTGCTTGTTCAGCGGCTTGCCGAACGCGACGCGCGACTGCGCGCGGTCGACCATCAACTCCAGTGCGAGCTCGGCCGCGCCGATCGAGCGCATGCAGTGGTGGATGCGGCCCGGCCCGAGGCGGGCCTGCGCAAGCGCGAAGCCGCTGCCTTCCGTGCCCAGCAGGTTGCTCGCCGGCACGCGCACGTTGTCGAACGTGATCTCGCAGTGCCCTTCCGGCGCATAGTGATTGACCACCGTGATGTTGCGCACGATCGTCACGCCCGGCGTGTCGCGCGGCACGAGGATCATGCTTTGCTGCTGGTGCGACGCGGCCTCGGGATCGGTCTTGCCCATCACGATGAAAATCTTGCAGTTCGGGTGCGCGGCGTTCGTGATGAACCACTTGCGGCCGTTGATCACGTACTCGTCGCCTACGCGCTCGATGCGCGTCGTGATGTTTGTCGCATCCGACGATGCCACGTCAGGCTCCGTCATCGCGAATGCCGAGCGGATCTCGCCGCGCAGCAGCGGCTTCAGCCACTGTTCGCGCTGCTCCGGCGACGCGAACATGTGCAGCAATTCCATGTTGCCGGTGTCGGGCGCGTTGCAGTTGAACACTTCCGACGCCCAGCCCACTCGCCCCATGATCTCGGCGAGCGGCGCGTATTCGAGGTTCGTCAGGCCCACGCCGGGCTCGTCGTCCTTCAGGTGCGGCAGGAACAGGTTCCACAGCCCTTCCGCCTTCGCGCGCTCCTTCAGTTCCTCCATGAACGACACGGGATACTGGCCCGCGTGCACTTCCTCGTTCCACTGGCGAATGCGCGGCACGATGTGCGCGTCCATGAATGCGCGCACGCGGCTGCGCAGTTCTTCCACTTTCGGGGTGTAGCCAAAATCCATGATCGACTCCTCGATTCCGTTCGTTCGGTTTCGTCAGAAGGCCGAGACACCGCCGTCGACGGCGACGGCCTGCCCGGTCAGATAAGTGTTTTCCTTCGCGCACAGCGTCAGCATCGTCGCGACGATTTCCTCGGGCCGGCCGAGCCGCTTCATCGGCGAGCCCTGCGCGAGAAAGTCCTGGCGGTCGCCGATATCGCTGTCGGTGACCATCGGCGTCGTGCTGTAGAACGGGCACACCGCATTCACGCGAATGCCGTGGCGCGCGTATTCGATGGCCGCCGTCTTCGTGAGCCCGACCACCGCATGCTTCGACGCCGCATAGGCGGCCAGCTTCGGCGCGCCGCCGAGCCCGGCCATCGACGCGACGTTCAGGATCACGCCTGCGCGCTGCGCGAGCATCTGGCGGATCTGGTGCTTCATCCCGAAGAACACGCCCTTCGCGTTCACCGCGAAGCTCAGGTCGAGATCGGCCTCGTCGGTGTCGATCAGCGCCTTCATCGGCGGTGCGATGCCCGCGTTGTTGATGCCGACGTCGAGCCGGCCGAAACGCTCGGCCGCCGCGTGCACCAGCGCGGCCACTTCCGCTTCGATACGCACGTCGCAGCGCTGCGCGATCACGTCGGCGCCGGCCGCGCGCAGCGGCGCGGCCACGCGTTCGAGCGCGTCGACGTTCAGGTCGCCGAGCGCGAGCCGCGCGCCCATCGCGGCCAGCTCGCTTGCGAGCAACGCGCCGAAGCCGCTCGCGGCGCCGGTGATCATCACGGCTTGCCCGGCGTAGCTGTCGATCTTCATCGCGCGCTCAGATCGTCAGGCCGCCATCGACGACGATGCATTCGCCGTTCGTGTAGCTCGCCGCATCCGACACGAGATACAGCACCGTGCCGGCCATTTCGCGCGGCTCCGCATGGCGGCGCAGCGGGATCTTCCCCATCCAGGTCTCGTAGATGTCCTTGTCGGCGAACAGCGCGCCCGCGAACTTCGTCTTCGTGAGACCCGGCAGCAACGCGTTCACGCGGATGCCGAGCGGCCCGCATTCCTTCGCGAACGCCTTCGTCATGTTGACGACCGCGGCCTTCGTGATCGAGTAGATGCCCTGCCGGTCGCCCGGCTGCAGCGCGTTCACCGACGCGGTGTTGACGATCGCGCCGCCGCCGTGCGTCTTCATCAGCTTGCCGGCCTCGACCGACATGAAGAAGTAGCCGCGGATGTTCACGTCGACCGTCTTCTCGTACGCGGCGAGGTCGGTATCGAGGATGTGCCCGAAATACGGGTTCGCGGCTGCGTTGTTCACGAGGATGTCGAGGCGGCCATGCTTGCCGCGGATGTGCTCGAACGTCGCGGCGATGTCTTCGAGCCGCCCGACGTGGCAGGCCAGCGCCTCGGCGCGGCCGCCTGCCGCGACGATCTCGTCGGCCACGGCCTGGCAGTCGTCGAGCTTGCGGCTCGACACGATCACGTGCGCGCCCTGCTCCGCGAGCAGTTTCGCGATTTCCTCGCCGATGCCGCGGCTCGCGCCCGTCACCAGGGCGATCTTGCCCGTCAGGTCGAACAGATTCGTTGCCATGTTGCTGTGCTCCTCCATTGATGTGTTGTCGTGCCGCCGCGCGGTGAAACCCGCGATGTCAGCGATGCGCGTCGATCACGCCGACGGCCAGTTCGGCGAGCCGCCCGGCCATCTCGCCAACACGCAGCGCCTGTTCGCTCGACGCATTGCCCTGCAGCGCGCGCGCCTTCACGCCCTGCGCGATCGACGCGAGCCGGAAGAAACTGAAGGCGAGGTAGAAATGCCAGTCGCGGATCGGCTCGATGCCGCGCAGTTCGCAATAGCGCGCGACGATCGCCGCTTCGTCCGGCACGCCGAGTTCCGCGCGATCCTGGCCCGCGAGCCCGCGCACCTGCCCGCCGGACGGCAGCCGCAGGCACATGCAGAGATACGCGAGATCGGCGAGCGGGTTGCCGAGCGTCGACAGTTCCCAGTCGAGCACGGCCTGCACGCGAAAGCTGTCGCGCGCGAACATCAGGTTGTCGATCCGGAAATCGCCATGTACGAGGGTCGGCCGGCCCGTGTCGGCCGGGCATGCCTTCGGCAGCCAGTCGATCAGCGTCTCCATCGCGTCGAGCCGCTCGGTTTCCGCCGCGCGGTACTGCTTCGTCCACACGCCGATCTGGCGCTCGAAGTAGTTGCCGGGGCGGCCGTAGTCGGCAAGGCCCACCGCATCGACATCGACGTCGTGCAACGCAGCCATCGTCTGCAGCAACGCGTCGTAGCACGCCGCGCGATCGGCCTTCGGCAGTTCCGGCAGCGCAGGATCCCAGAAGATCCGGCCGTCCTCGTAGCTCATCACGTAGAACATGCTGCCGATCACGTCGCGGTCTTCGCAGAGGTGATACGGACGCGCGACCGGCACCGCGGTGCCCGACAGCGCGCTCAGCACGCGGAATTCGCGGTCGACCGCATGCGCGGACTTCAGCAGTTCGCCCGGCGGCTGGCGGCGCAGCACGTAGCGGCCGCTTTTCGCGTGCAGCAGGAAAGTCGGATTCGACTGGCCGCCGGCAAACTTCTCCAAGTCGACCGGGCCTTCGAAGCCCGGCACGTGCGCTTCCAGATAGCGCGTGAGGCGGGCTACGTCGAGTTGCTGGGTAGGGTTCGTCATCGTCGCGATCGTTCGTGGGTCAGCCGTAGGTTCGCAGCGCGTGTCGTTCGGGATCCTCCAGATGCGGGATGCCGTTGAACGACGCGAGGTGGAACGCATCGGCGTTGAAGAAAAACTGCGAAAGACTGCTGTTGCGGATCTGCAGGTTCAGTGCGATCGCGCTCGCGGGCGGGGCGGCCAGCACCTGCTGCACGGTGACCGCGATCGGGCCGCCGGAGCTCACCGCCAGCACGCGCTGGCCGCCGCCGTGGCGGATCGCCGCGCGGGCCTCGGCCACGCGCTGTTGGAAGTGCGCCCAGGTCTCGGGGGCCGAATCGCCGAGCTTGTCTTCCGACCAGAGCTGCAGCACCTGCCGGAGTGCGCGGAAATGCTCCTTCATCGAGCCGGCCGCGAGACGGGCGATGTCCGGGTAGTCGTGCGCGGCGGCGGCGAACAGGCCGTGGAAGTCGTATTCGTTCAGGCCGGGGTGGCGGTCGACTGGCGCGCCTTCGCGGCCCATCCCGCGCAGGATCGCGTCGACCGTCTGCGCGTGGCGGTTCAGCGTGCCGCAGATCACGCGGTCGAATGTGAGCGCTTGCTGCGCGAAGTATTCGCCGAGCCAGACACCCTGCTGCTCGCCCGCCGCGGACAACCGGTCGTAGTCGTCCGTGCCGAAGGACGCCTGCCCGTGCCGTACCAGAAAAAGTTCAGCCATCGCATGCCCGCCAGATCAGAAGGATTCAGCATAGGGGGCAAGGACGCATTTTTAAACTTTATTTTCTGAATCCGGGGGTATTCATTTCGTGAATTCATCCCCTCTCCAGACCTGGCCATTGCCCGGCGCGCGCCATCGCGGCACACGCATTGCTCCAGTCGCCTCCGGCGGGAGAACCGCGATGTCCAATCCGTTCCAGGAGGGGTGCGATGCTCGGTACGATCCTTATCGTCATACTGATTCTCATACTCGTCGGTGCATTTCCTGCATGGCCCCATAGCCGAAGTTGGGGCTATTGGCCGTCGAGCACCGTCGGGATGATCGTCATCATCGTCGTGATACTGGTGCTGCTGGATCGCATCTGAGGCCGCGGCACGCGAGCCGGCAGGCCGAGTCCCGTATGAAACAATGGCGACCGGCCCTGCCGGCCATTCCCGAAGCGCCCCTCCCGGCGCCGGGAGGGCCGGCAGTCGATTCACGGGCATGACGCGCGAGACAAGCCCTCCATGACCTCCAACGACGAAACGAAGCTGGACCCGGCGGCAGGTTCGGACTGGTGGTGCACATTCGACGATCCGTCACGCGCGTGCGATACGGATCACGCACGCATCCAGGCGGAACTTGAAATCGAAATCCACCCGGACCATCCGTTCTACCGGCGCAATCTCAAGGTGATCGCCCACGCATTGGGATGCGATGACGTGATCTGCACCCACATCGACGAGCCCGGCCGTTATTCGGTGCTGCATCTCACCTGGGGCGGGCGCCCCGAGATCGGCACCTGCCCCACCATCGATTTCGATGGCGACCGGCACGGTGTCGCGAAGTATTTCGACTATCCATAGCGTGCTCACCACGCGTCCGGCGTCGTTGCGTTACGCTTCCGGACACGCCCGCAGCCGCTTGCGCTCAGCCTCCGCTCCTGCCTCTCACTCACAGCGCCATGACCGAAGCCCTCAACCCGAACTACTTCGAATCCGTCGCCACCAGTTTCGACAAGCAGCACGCGATGCGCCTGATCCAGGCCAGGATGCCGCTGATCGACATCGGACGGACCGAGATCCACGTCCCGCACTGGGAGGGCATCGAACAGCAGCACGGTTTCGTCCACGGCGGCGTGGTGGGCATGATCGCCGATTCGGCCGCAGGCTATGCAGCGATGACCACGGTGGCCGCCGATGCGTCGGTGCTCACCGTCGAATACAAGATCAACCTCGTCGCGCCTGCGGCGGGCGACAAGCTGATCGCCCGTGGCGAGGTGGTCCGGCCGGGGCGGACGCTGATCGTGACCAAGGCGGAAGTCTTCGCCGTCACCGGCGACAAGGAAACGCTGTGCGCGGTCATGCAGCAAACCATCATGGTGATGCACGACAAGCGCGATCGCGCTTGACGCAACACAGCGCAGCGCCGCGCCGCGCCGAGCAGCAACGAAGCGGCGCCGGCGTGCAAATCGGCGTGTCATTCATCGGGCGAATGCCCCGGACGTAGCCGCCCGGGGGCGCATGCCCGTTACTGCGAGCCTTCGAGGCGCAACTGCAACCGGCTTTTCACGGACGTGACACCCGGCACCTGGCGGGCCGCATCCACCGCGACCTGATCCTGCGACTGGTCCGTGATCTGCCCGGCCAGCGTCACGTCGCCCGTCTTCGCCTTTGCAAATACGGTGACCTGTGCGCCGCCGATGCCGGGCGCCTTCGTGATCGCCTGGCGGACTTTCTTCGCGAATGCGCGATCGGCCGCGCGATCGGCCTTCTTCGCGGACCGTGCCGCCGCCGCCGCCGACGGCGACGGCGACGGCGACGGTGACGGTGACGTGACGGACGACGCAGCCGGCGACGTGGTGACGTGTTGCGGGCCGGACACGTCCGCATTGGGCGCACCGGATTGCGCATGAACCAGGATCGGCGACAGCGCGACACAACCTGCAACGACGGCAAGACGAATCTTCATCGAATTCTCCTCAAGGAACGAACGGAAACTGCGGGGGAAAGCGGTCAGGCCGCCGCACCCGACATCGCACGGGTGCACGCACGGCCGCGCGGCGCGGCGATCGATTCGAGCGCGTGTTCGTCGGCCGCCAGCGCGGGCGACAGCGTCGCGCGCAGGTGGTCGAGGAAGGTGCGGATCTTCGCATCCACGAAGCGGCGGGACGCAAACATCGCGTAGACGTCGAGCATCGTCAGCCGGTAATCGGGCAGCACGCGGACGAGCCGCCCGCTGCGCAAATCGTCGATGACCGAGTAAATCGCGAGCGAGCCGATGCCCAGCCCCGCACGCAGCGCGATCGACAGCGCTTCCGGCGCATTCGCGTGGAACGGCGCGGCCAGCACCGCGTGCGTCACGACCTCGCCGTCGCCGCCGTGCAGGTGCCATTCGCCATTCGCGTCGGCGGGCGTATCGAGGCACAGGCACGTATGGCCCGCGAGTTCGGCCGGGTTGCGCGGCGTGCCGTGCCGCGCGAGATAGGCCGGCGACGCCACCAGCACGCTGTAGCTCCGGCCGCACGAGTGCGCGATATAGCCGGAATCGGGCAGGCTCGACGCGGTGACGACCGACACGTCGTACCCTTCTTCGACGAGATTCGGCAGCCGCTGCGAGTACGTCATTTCGACGGACACCTCGGGATAAAGCGCCTGATACGCGACAGCCGACGCGGTCACGTGGCTCTGCCCGAGCCCCGGCATCGTATGCACGCGCAGCCGCCCGTACGGGCGGACCAGTGCATTGCGCGCTTCGGCGTTCGCCTGGTCGACATCGCCGAGAATCGCCAGCAGCCGTTCGAAATAGCGCCGCCCGCTGTCGGTCAGCGCGATCTTGCGGGTCGTGCGGTTCAGCAGACGGATCTGCGCGTAGTCCTCCAGGCTGGCGACGGCCCGCGACACCTGCGCGGTCGCGATGTCGCCCTGCCTCGCGACGGCGGTGAAGCTGCCGGCCTGCACGACACGCACGAAGGTCCGCATGTTTTCAAGCATGTCCATTTCGATTCATCGTCCATCGCGGCCGGCGCGCCATCCGCCACGCGCACGACCGGGCCAACCCGCGCCCGGCCGCGCGACGCAGCCTCGGTTTAGAACCGCAGCCCGCCACGCATCGACCGGCCCCAGGGCCATCGATCGCGCCGCGCGCCGTCATGTTCAGTGGTACCGATTGTCGCCATTCGCCGCGAAGCGTTCAGCCCCCCGTCCGGGGGGCTGAAGCGCGGGCCGGTCATGTGGAATGCTTGTCGTCTGTGGCGGACGCCGGCGTGCGCAGCACGATCTTGCCGATGTGGCGGCCGGAATCCATCAGCGCGTGCGCCCCGCTCGCATCGCGAAGATCGAAGGTCCGGTAGACCTGCGGCTTCACCGTGCCCTGCCGGATCAGCGGCCACACGGCTTCCTCCAGCTCGCGGATGAGCTGCGCCTTCTCCTCGTAGGTACGCGAGCGCAGCGTCGAGCCGATGTGCGTGAGGCGCTTGGTCAACATCGGGAACAGGTCGAGCTCCTTCGCGGGCCCGTTGATCACGCCAATCTGGACGATGCGGCCGTTCATCGCGGCGGCCGCGAAATTGCGCGCGACGTAGTCGCCGGCGATGATGTCGACGATTACGTCCACACCCTTGCCGTCGGTGAAGCGCTTGACCGCGTCGACGAAATCCTCGTTGCGGTACTCGATCGCGAGATCCGCGCCGAGCCGCAGGCTCGCGTCGCGCTGCGCTTCCGAGCCCACCGTCGTGATGATCGTCGACGCGCCGAACGCCTTCGCCAGCATCGTCGCGGTCGTGCCGATGCCCGACGCGCCGCCGTGAATCAGCACGCTGTCGCCGGCGGCGAACCGGCCGCGCTGGAACAGGTTCAGCCAGACCGTCATGAAGGTTTCGGGCATCGCGGCCGCTTCCGTCATGTCGAGGCCGTCGGGAATCGCGAGCGTATTGCTCTCGTTCGCCACCGCGTATTCCGCGTAGCCGCCGCCCGGAATCAGCGCGCAGACTTCGTCGCCGATCGCGAAGCGCGTGACGTCGCGGCCGACCGCGACAACTTCGCCGGCAACCTCGAGGCCGGGAATGTCGGACGCGCCGGGCGGCGGATCGTACAGCCCCTTGCGCTGGAATACGTCGGGGCCGTTCACGCCGGCCGCATGAATGCGGATCAGCACTTCGTCGTGGCCCGGCGACGGCACGGGGCGCGTGGTCGGCACGAGCACGTCGGGGCCGCCGGGACGCACGATTTCGATCGCCGTCATGTCGGCGGGCAGGGGTTTCACGTCATCACTCACGATATGATCCTCAACGTTCGTCGATGCGCGGCCGATTCGCGGATCATCCTCGAATCGCGGCATCGCAATGGGTGTGAAGACAGTCTAGGGACGGTGCCGCTCGCAGGCACGCAGTGAATTGCCGAACGAGGAATGCAAAAATGCATCAGTCAGCACAAGCGATGAACTGGGACGACGCACGCGTGTTCCTCGCGATTCATCGCGAACGCACGTTGCGCCGCGCGGCGCAAACGCTCGGGGTCGACCAGGCGACGGTCGGGCGCCGGCTCGCGCAACTCGAGCACATGCTCGGCGCCACGCTGTTCCTGCGCTCGTCGAAGGGCTACCTGACTACGCCGGTCGGCGAGCTGGCGCTGCGCGCCGCCGAGGCGATGGAACAGCATGCGCACGAGCTCGTCCGGCTGACGCAGGGCGTCGACCGGCGGCTCGCCGGCGAGGTCAAGATCACGACGACCGATGCGCTCGCGCTCGAATTCGTGATGCCGTCGATCGCGCGGCTGCATGCGAAGCATCCCGACGTATGCGTGTCGCTGAACACGGCGACTCAAGTCCTGAACCTGGCGAAACGGGAGGCCGACATCGCGGTGCGCACCGTGCGGCCCGACAACCCCGATCTCGTCGCGCGCCGCCTCGCCTGCTGGGACATGGGCCTGTTCGCTTCGCACGACTATCTGCAACGGCACGGCGAGCCCGCGCACGGAAGCGCGTTCGCGGGGCACGACCTGGTCGTCTACCAGCCGTATGTCGACGCGAGCCGGAAGCCGGCGATCGCCGGCGAGCCGATCGCTGCCGGGCGCATCGTCGGGCGGATGAATTCGAGCCTGATGATGCGCGCCGCGCTACGTTCGGGCCTCGGCATCGGCGAAGTGCCGGTGCACATGGGCGAACGCGACGGCCTCGCCCGCATCTGGCCCGAGCAGACGCGGGAAGCGCCATACGAAGTCTGGCTCGTCACGCATCGCGACCTGCGCCACACCGCACGTATCCGCGCGACGATCGACGAGATCGTGGCCGCGTTCGACGCGCATCGATGAGCCGGTCGCACCGGGGCAACGCCGGCGCGCCGCCCGCCACCGCCTATTCGTCGCCGACGCGCGTGCGGGACGACGCATCGAGCGCCAGCCCGCTGCGCACGGCCTGGATGCGCGACGTGACGTTGAGCTTCTCGAAGATGTTCTTCAGGTGCCACTTGATCGTCTCCGGCGCAACGCGCAGCGCGCGGGCGATCTCCTTGTTCGACAGGCCACGCGCGACGTAATCGAGAATCTCGACTTCACGCGCGCTCAGGTTGCCGGCCGTGCCGGGCCGCGCGGCCGGCGCGGCATTCGACGCCCGGTCCGCGTCGAACGCGCGCGCGAGTTCGCGCAGATACCACGCGCCGACCGCCGGAAACCGGTCGGCCCGCTTCAGCGTGACGGGCGCGAGCGGGCGAATCGGCGCAACGCGCACCAGCGTGCCGGCAGCCAGATCGGCGTCGGCGAGATACGCGGGCAGCACCGCAGCGCCCATGCCGGCCACCGCCAGCCGCCG
>NZ_JAAGPE010000157.1:0-22940 GCF_017104605.1 Burkholderia sp. Ac-20384
TGCGGTTGCCACGCGAGCGCGGCAAGCGCAACGGCGAGCACACCGCCGGCGGCAACCGCCCACGGCCGCCAGTCGATCGCGGCGGCGATCGCCGGCCACGGGTTGTCGTCGTGCTCCGGTTCGTGCTTTCGGCTGAACGCATTGCGCAACCAGTCGCCGATCAGCGTGGCGGCAGATATTTCCGGAGGATGGCGGCGTGCGCGGCCGGCGAGCAGCACGCCGATCGCGACGACGAGTACGTTGCACCATGCGCTGGCAAGCGGCGCGCACCAGCGCAGGTCGGCGGGAAGGAGGTCGACGGCGCCCAGCGTGCCGAGCGTGGCGACCAGCAACGCGGCGGCTCCGGCGACCGGCGCGAGTGCGTCGCGGCCGGCCGGGCTGCCGGGAATGTCGTCGTTGCCTTCCGCCTGTTGCCCCATCGGGGTTCCTTACGTACGAATTACAGGGTGCGCAGGAGTCCGTGCGGAATTCTGCGAGCGGCAATGTAGCGCGGCGGATGATGAAACTCAAGGTATCGATGCGATTGACGCGATCGGCGAAACAGTCGTGCGGATCGGACCTTTCCGCAGGCTTGCGGGCGATGCGCGCGGTCGACCTCGTGTGCCGCGCATGATCCCGGATTCACATCAGGTGCCGGTACGTAGCCGACGCGATCTCCAGCACGCGGCCGGAATTCGGCACGAACGCGATACGGACACGCTCACCTTCGCGCAAGTTGTCAAAAGCGTCCTTGTCCACGTCGAAGCGTCGACGCGGTATTTCGCGAGCGGGGTCGGCAATGAGCAGGTAATAGCTCTGCACGCCGCCAACGGACTGCACGTCGAGCCTGGCAACCGTGGTGTCGAGTACGAACTTCCGGTTGGCTTTCAGGTCGAGCGCGACCTTGTGCTCGTACCGCTTGCCGATCAGATACACGCCCAGGCTGGTCGTCACGATGATCCCCGCAACCCACAGGGACGTCAGCAGCGGGAATTTCATCCGCTCGGTGAGGAAGACGAGGCCGACGGGCACCGCGGCAAACACGAGCGCCACCACGACGATCAGCCGGCCGCCGCCTTTCATGCCGCGCAAGCGGGCGCGCTCGTCTGGCTCCAGCGGTTCAGTCGTCAAGGTCGGCATGGTGCTCCTGTCGGGTCTCGACCGGGAATGGCGCGTGCCGCGCCGCGAATGCCGACCATGCTATAGCGCGGCGACGCGCCTGTCATCGCTGTGATTGCGTCCGGGATGACTGCGGGAAAACCGGCGGCGATCCCGGATCAGGGCATCCCGTGTTCCGATACCGTGCGGCCGCCTAGCTCGCTCCCGGATCGCGACCGTTGCGGTCAACTCGCAGGCGCTGGCGAAATTCGTCGAAGCCCTCGCCGAAGAACTGGAAGAAAAGTGCCGTTGGATGGTCCTGCTCGTCCAGCAACCTGAAATGGCGGCCGACGCTGCGTCCGACGTACATCAGCGTTTCGGCCGAATTTTCCGTGCCCGCCAATCCGCCCGCGATGAGGCGATGCTTGCGTGCCTCGCGCGTCGTATCGGCCAAGTAGCAATAGCCGGTCAGCCCTGCGTCGACCAGGAGAACCTGTGCGCGTTCGTCACCGGGGATGAATTCGCGCTCCCCGTAGTTCGCCATGTACAGGCCCGTCTCGCCACCCTCTGCGATCTCCCTGATGTCGTTCGGCAAGCGATCGTACAGATTGAGTTCCCGCTCGCCGAACGGATAGCAGTAGCTCACGAAATTATCCCTGAAACTTTCGTACCGGGACGCATGTTCCGGCCGGTCAAGCCATTGTCTGAACGCGTTGGCATCGGGAATCCCCGGACCGGCTTCGAGGTATGCGCGATAAGCACTCAGCACCTCTTTGAACGGGTGACCCGTCGGCACCCAGTTTCCCCGCCTGGTGGGCTGGGGCGGCTCGTCCGTGGGTCGCCCGACATCGCCGCCACGGTCGCCGTCGGTCACGCTGCGGATGTCATACCCGATCATGAAAAGTGCGGCTTCGAACGCGTGACAGCGCGCCGCGATCGAGCTCGCGTCGTCGCCATGAGGCTCGCCCGCAAACAACGTCGTTCGTTCAAGCACTGCGCGAATGATCCAGCCCGCGCATACCTGCCAGCGCGCCCAGCATTCCGCCGGTACCCGGCGTGTATAAAACTGCGGTGCGGCCGCGAAACCCAAATCACCCGGATCGCGGATCTGATCGCCGCGCGCCTGCCCCGACGGAAAGCCGAGTGGCTCATACTGGACGCCAGCGCGGCCGGCCTCATGCCGAAACCGCTCGTAGAGCATCGCCAATGCCGCGCCAACCCGGCTGTCGTAGATCGGCGACCCGGTCGTATCCAGCAGCGCATGTACCTTGGTCAGCCCGGCGTCGAAACGCGCGATATTGCGCGCATGCAAATCGTTCGTCGTCTGCGGGCCATCCAGCGCGAACAGCGGCTCAAGCGACTGCAGGTACGCGCAGAATGTCCGGTTCCGAACCTTCGACTCGATAAACGGGATCGCGCCGAATACACCGCCCCATCGCAATATCTCGCGTGCGATCGCACCCGCACGGTCGTCGTCGCCACTGGCGACGGCCGCACGCAACAGGATGCTCAGTTGTCGAAGCGAGGCCCGCGTCGTCGGCCAATCGTGCGAGTCGATCCGTCGCCGCGTGTCCGGATCGATCCACGCACTGCTCCAGCAGTAATTGGCGAGAACGGCTTCGATGCCGTTCACGCGCCTGTCCAGGCCGCCCGGAACGAACTTGCTGCGGGCAAACCGCAGGTGTACGGACAGTGTCGGCAGATGCTCGGCGAGCCACGTCACGAAGTCCGCTACCGGACGTTGCGCAATGAAGTCATGGCGATTCATTGATTTCCCTTTTTCTGATTGACACAACATCCGCGCCTTCACCGCCTGTGACACCCTATCGAGACGGCCGCGAGATCTGCCGCTTGCGCGTCACGAGTGACGCGATCTGTTCATCGAACAACAGGCGGCAGATGCCTTCGACCGTGTGACGCGCATGCGCCTGCTCGGACTGCGGCAGCGTGTCCACCACGTCGAACAGCTTCGCACGCTGCTTCTTCGCGTCAACGATCGCCAGCGTCAGTGCATGGACGGTCTGCTGACGATCCTCGAAATGCGACTGCTGTGCGTCGCGCCGAGCCGCCTGCGCAAGCTGGGTCGCGCGCTCCAGCTCCAGCGCGCGAACCAGCTCGGCGAGATCGACGGCGATCGAGGACAAATCGGCGATCACGGCCGCGGCACCGACGATGCACCCGGATCCGCGACGACCACCTCGACCATCTTCGTCAGCATCTCCAGCGCCTGCTGACGCGACTGCGGGTCGGATTCCGGAATGCCGGCCAGCACTTCGCGGATCAGCTTGACCGCCGTGTCGCCGCGGGTAACGATCGTGTCGCGCATGACCGACAGGCGCTCGACTTCCGCGCGGAACGCTTCGCGTACCTGACGCGTGCGTGCCTCGATCTGATCGACCTGTGCCTGCGAGTTCGCGCGAATTTTCGCGATCTCGGAGAGATTGGTCGCGATCGTCAGCATGTTGGTTGCCGCCTGCGTGCCGCCGGCGATCAGCGCGTCGACCTGCCGCTCGGTGAAGCCTCCGCGGCCGGTCGCCG
Source organism: Burkholderia sp. Ac-20384 (assembly GCF_017104605.1). Lineage (NCBI taxonomy): Bacteria > Pseudomonadati > Pseudomonadota > Betaproteobacteria > Burkholderiales > Burkholderiaceae > Burkholderia > Burkholderia sp. Ac-20384. The sequence continues at coordinate 3,616 of NZ_JAAGPE010000157.1, forward strand.
GCGTGCCGGAACGTTCGGCAGGCACCGTTGCCGGCCGGCGGGCCGGCAGATCCATCGAATCATCGCTCATCATCTGTTCCTTTCGTGTTCAGGGATTGACCGTCTGTGTCAGTCGGGTACGCAAACCCGCCAGCTGCTGGCGCGTGCCCTGCACATCGGCCAGGCGCGCGGCGCGCTCGGGCGCCGCCACCGGATCGTTTTCGAATTCGCCGTACAGCTCGTCGACGATCGCCACGTTGGACGTGCGCAGCAACGGCAGGTGTTGATCGCGCAGCACCCGATCGATATCGGCCCGCCAATTGCCGACCGCCTCGCGGCTCTGCTCGATCAGCTTGCGCTGCCAGACCTGCGCCTCGTAGACGAACGAGCCGATCTCGACGAGCACCGTCACCGCGACGGCCAGTCGCTCCATCAGGCGCTTCGTGAAAACGCGGCCGATCTGGTCGTAGACTTCGCGCCCGAACCGCTGGCCGAACAGCTCGCCGATCCGTTTGACCGCCATCTTCGCGAGGTTACCCGCGCCCGCGGCCGCGCCACCGACACCGCCGATCCCTTTCAGCATCGTATTCACGGCGTTGCCGGCCAGGCGCTGCGCGATCGTGCGCGATACGTTCAGCGTGAAACGCCGCACCGGATCGTCCGGCCGCAACGACACGGTCTTGTCGAGCTCACCGATCGCGGTATTTGCGATTTCCTCGAGCCGCCGGTTCAACGCGACCATCTCGACCTCCATGTGCGCCTCGAGCTGGCGACCGATCCGGCGCACCTCGAACGGCAGGCAATGGCTTGCGACCCATTCCGCGCAATCGGCATAGCCGAGCCATTTGTCCGCACCCAGGACCTCGGCTTCAACCTGCTGCAACGACGCGGCAACGAGCGAATCCAGCAAACGCGGCAGCGCGGTTTCGAGGTTCGCCATCGTCCGTTCGATTTCGATCAGCGACTCGGCCCTCGCCGCACGCGTGATGTCCAGTGCGCGCACGATCGCCTCGGTTTCGTCGGCATCGGCCGACAGCGCGGCTTCCTCGCGCTCGAGCACCGTGTCGGCATCGTCGAGCACGGCGAGCACGTTCTCCTGCAGCCGTTCCTGCACGGTCTCGAGCACGGCGGAATCGAACGCGTGCCGGCGCACGCCGTCCCACAACCCGTCGGCCGCAAGCGGTGCCTGTGCGACCGGCACGCCGTTCGCCGACGCGACGAGCTGCAGCGTCAGCGGTCGCCGGAGTCCGTCTTCCGCCAGCCGCCGGATCTCGGCCACGCGCTTGTCGTCGGGGCCGCAGCCTGCCGGCACGCGGTTGATCGCCAGCACCAGCGGGATCGTGGTGTCGTGCGCGGTCGCAGCCGCGATTGCCTCGAGCAGATCCTGGTCGGACTGGCCGAAGCCGGAGCGGTAGCCCACGACGAAGACGATCACGTCGCTGTTCGGCAGGAAGTTCATCAGCACTTCCTCGTGCTCGCTCAGCACCGCGTTGTAGCCCGGCGTATCGAACACGTGCAGGCCGACGTTGCCGGCTGCCTTGGGTCTCGTCCGGACCTGCAGACGCAACACGTCGCCTTCGGGCGCCTCACTCAGCGCACGGAACCGCTCGTAGTCGATCGTTTCCTGCGTCGCGTCGCGATAGATCGCGAAAAAGCGCGACGCGGCCTCGTCGCGGCATGCGACATGGGTGACCATGCCGGTCGTCGGACGCGCGCTCGAGGGCAACAGATCCTGCCCGAGGAGCGCGTTGATCAGCGACGATTTACCGGTGCTGGTCTCGCCCACGACGGTTACATACGCCTGCGGCAACGTCAGGCGGTTCAGCAGCAGGCGCGCGAGGCTCGCCCGCGTGTCGTCGCCACTGTGTTCGAGCAGGTCGACGAGCTGGCCGGCCCCGTCGATCCAGTGGTGGGAGCGAGTCGTCATGCGCGTGCCTCCGTCAGCTTGCCGCGCAACGCATCGACTGCGTCGAGATCGGCGGTCAGGCCGTCAGCCGCGCGCGCTTTCTCGTCGGCCGACAGGTTCATCATCGACAGCGAGCCCTGCCGCTCCTGCTCGTATGCGGCCGACTTCGCCGCGCGCCAGTGTTCGAGTACCGCATCGAGATGGTCGACGAATTCGTCAGCGATCCGGTTGAGCGCGGCCGACGTCTCCGACACGTACCGGTCGATGGCGGCAAACACTTCAGGCTCCACGGCGCGCGCGCGAAGCTCGGTCACCCCTTCCTTGGCCTTGCCGCCGAGCCATTGGCCCGCCACCGCACCCAGCAGGCCGCCGACGGCACCGCCGATCAGCGCCCCGATCGGCCCGCCGCCCAGACTGCCGACCAGCGCGCCTGCTTCCACGGCCGCCCACACGCCGCCTGCGGCGCCTGCGATACGGCCAGCCACATTCTCGAATCGCGTGCTTTCCGCCTTGTCGACCGTGAAAGTGATCTCCGGCATGTCGGCGGACCACGCGTCGAGGCCGTCGAGATCCATGCGCAAGCGCTCCTGCATCGCGAGCGCGTCTTCCTGCACCAGATTGAAGATGTCGTCGGTCGCGTCCGACTGCTCGTCCTTCAGCGCGCGCGACAGGCGCGGCCCGTCGACAATGCCCGCCCGCATCTTGGTGCGCATGCGATTGCGCAGTTCCGCACCCTTCTCGTCCGCCCATGCCCGCAACTGCTGGCGCACGGCCCGACGAAATGCGTCCGCATCGTCCCGCATGCGCGCACCGCGCTCGTCGAGCGCCTTCAGGCGCTCCATATACAGCCACGCGTCCTCGGCCATGCGGGCCGCGTGCGCGCTGCGATCGAGCTTCGTTTCGGCCAGGCGACCGTCGACGACGGCGGCCACCCGGTCGAGATCCGCCCCGAGCGCCGCCGCGACGACGTCGGCTACGCGCACCGCCCATTCGGCGCCGAAGCGACCGAGTTCGGCGCCCAGTGCGGCCAGCCCCGACGACTCGACGAGTCCGTCGTTCCGGCTCAGCGCACCGCGCAGCGCATCGAATCCGTTCACGACATGAATCGCGGGCGGCGCGTCAGCCGGAATGCCCGCCTGCTCGGCAATCTGCCGCAACACTTTCTCGTTGTGCTCGCGGCCGGCTTGCGCCTCGTCGTCAGACTCGTCGTTCCAGCGGTTCTGCACGAAGATCGCCGTGCGCAGCGACGCCCACTGCAACCGGACGAACACGGCTTCGGAACGGGTCAGCGGCGGAACCGTGCGCAGCATGAAGATCACGCCGACGGCTTCCGCGAGGTACCGCTGCGTGGTTTCCCGGTTGGCCTGCGTCAGGCTGCCGACGCCCGGCAGGTCGACCAGCACCAGCCCATGCCGGAACAGCTCGCGGTTCGACGTGAGCACGACGCGCGCCACCTGTTTGGCGTTACCGGGATTGTGCTCGTTGTGCACGACCGAGCGCAGCGCATCCTCGGTGCACGGCAACGTCTCGACGCGCCCATCGGCGAAGTGAACCTGCGCGTGCGGGCTCTGTTCGGCCGCCCAGGCAATTTCGACCGGCACGCAGGTGGTTTCGTCCGCATCGATCGGCAACACGGGCTCGTCGAATGCCAGTGCATTCAGCAACGTGCTCTTGCCGCTCCCCTGGATACCGGCGATCGGCAGCACGAAGCGCTCGGCCGACAGCTGGCCACGGTACGCGCGCAAGCGCTCGACGAGGCCCGGTGCAGCCTGGTTCGGATCCTGCGGATCGTAGCGTTCGCCGAGCGCCTGCCATTGCGGCGCGGCCAGCAATTCGAGCATCATGGTGCGATTCGTCATCGTGCGTCCCCCGCGGCGCCGAACAGACGCTTCCACCAAGGCTTAGACAGGTGATCGACGCGGCGCAGTACGGTTTGCAGCACCTCGCGCTGGGTGGCCTGGGCCGTTTGCACGTCGAGCAACAGCGCATGCGTCCCGAGCAACGCTTCGGTGGCCGCACCCAGCTTCTGCGCGTGATCGATCAGGGTGGCAAGCTGACGTTCATGCACGTCGGCGATTGCACGCAACGCGCCCACCTGGTCGTTCGACGTCTGCACCTGCTGCTGCAGTTCGACGATGGTCCGCGTCTGCGCGGCCGCCGCCTGGTTCGCCTCGTCGCTGCGCGCGGCGAGGGCGTCGACCGCACGCACCTGCTGCTCGAGCACCGCCGTCAGCGCGCCGACACGGCCGTCGAGCGTCTGCGACGAGCCGGTCAATCCGGCGAGCGTGTCGGTGACCGATGCGATCCGGGCCTGGAGCGCGACGAGCTGGGCGTCGATCTGCCCGATCGACTTGATCGGCGCAGCCAGCGCACCGCGTGTCGCATCGCGGATTTCAGTCTGCAGATCGTCCGTGAGCCGGCCGGCCCACGGGGGCGTCTGTGCGAGGTGCCCGCTGAGTTCGTCGAGTACCCGCCGAGTCTCGTCGTCGACGGTGATACGCGTGTGGTTGTTCATGGTTTTCCTTGGAACGGATATCAGGCCGCGACCGCTTTCCACGAGCGGATGATCGCGGCGGCATCTTTTCGGTTGTATTCGGGAAGCCCGCCAATGAACTGCTGTTCCTCCGCAACGGTTGCGAACGGCGTGTCCGGCACAAGCAGGCGGTTCGCAAGCATCGAGTAGACGTCCTTCTCGTCGTTGACCAGTGCCCCCGCGAGCCGATAGCCTCGCTCGTCGCACAGCGTCTTCAGCTCGCGCAATGCTTCAGCGATCGAATCGGATTGCTCCAGCTCACGGATCGATTGCACGACGGCGATGATCGGATGCTTGAGCGACCCGTAGCGAATGCCGGAGCGATCCAGCGCGCTCTTCGTCGCGCCGATCTGCTGAATGTCCAGCATCAGGAAGATCACGCACGGCGACGTCAGGAAATCGTCCACCTTGTCGAGCGCATCGGCGTCCGGCACGGCCACGGCGATCTGGTCAAAACGCCCCCCGTCGAAGTACTGCGACGCGAAGCCCTCCACCCTGCCCGCATCGACTGTCAGCGCGTCGAACCAGAACCGGTTCACGAAGTCGCCGAGGCTGTCCGCGTCGTAGCCGAGCATCAGCACGCGCCGGGCGTCGCGCGAACGCCTGGACGTCGCGCCGGTCAGCACCTGATCCCGCACATCGGGGAAGCGCCGCCGCGAGATCAGTTTCGCGAGACGCGCCATCGACGCCGCAGCCGCCGGTACGTCGATGTCGTGCCATTCGGGCTCGACGACGGGCGCGGTCATCGGCGCGACGTCGGCGTCCACGCGCGGAGCACGGGGCGCTTGGCGCGGCTCGACCAGCAACGCCTCGAGTTGCTGCGCGATGGCCTTGCGTTGCACGATCGCGCTGGCCGCCGACATCTTCGCGAGCACGCCTCGCTCCTGCGCCGCGATTTCGTCCTTGAATTGCTTGCCGATCTGCTTGATGCGCTTGACGGCCGCTTCGACGAACCCGTCGACGAAATCGAGCTCCTTGTCGACCGCCTGCACGACGGCCTTTCGGAACGCATCGATATTGCGTATTTCCGTCCAGTTCTCGGTTCGCTCGTCGTAGCCCCAGTTCTGATCGAAGACATCGACCTTGCGCTTCAACCAGCCCCACTTGCTCGATTGTTCGGTCTTCACCGTTCGCGAGCGCTCGGCTGTCTCGAACTGGAGCGTGCTCGCGGGCCGTGCCAGCTTCGCGGCAAGGTCGATATCCTCGGTGCGCAGATTCAGCGTGGTGCAATCGTCCGCGATTTGCACATTCAGGCGCTTGTTCAACCCGCTGAGCGCCTTCACCGACTGCTTCTGCCATTTCTCTACACTCGCCTTCAACGCATAGGCGGCGTCGATGCCGGTCGCGGTCAGCGTCGCGGCTTCGCTCCGTAGCGCATCGGCTTCGGCGGCGCGATCGGTCGATTCGCGCCCGGCCTCCTCGCGCAACCACGCATAACGCGCGGCAAGCTCCGTGCCGAGCATGGACAGCCGCTCGGCCTCCTTGCGCTGACGCCGGAGCACGGCGGCCTGATCGCCCGGCTTCAGCTCGCGCTCGATCAACTTGTTCAGCCAGTCATCCAGTTGCCGGCGACGTCCGTCGGCAATCGCGGGCGCCAGCGCATCGAGCTGCCGCTGAATCAGTCCGACGCATTCGGGCATCCCGGAACGATCGTCCCATTGCTCGAGCGCCATCCTGGCCGAGACCTGGGAGATCGACACGGACGGCAGGCCCGCCTTGCCCATCACGCCGGCGACGCGCCGGCGATGCTCGGCGAGCACCTCGGTGCGACTCTTCTGTTCGTCGCCTTTCGGCCCCAGCTTCGCGACCACGCTGTCGATCATGTTCTGCACGACGACGATCGGCTTGCCGAGTTCGTCCGCCATGCACACGTAGTCGCGCATCTTCTCGTCGGAGTTGGCCTTGCAGGTGGTCAGGAATACGACGACGTCCACCGTCGGCAGCAGCACCTCCAGCGTCAGCCGTTCATGGTCGTCGTGACCGGCCGCATCGAGTCCCGGCGTGTCGATCAACGCAACGCCGCGCCGGAACCGGAAATCCGGCGAGCGCAGCCGGATCTCCGCGACGCCTTCGCGGTTGCCCGGATTGGTCTCTTCGTCCGCGTAGAATTTGAGCCGTCTGGTGATGGTGCTGCCGGTCAACAGCTTCGGCTTCACGCCCGGCGCGTCGAAATGGATCGTGCATTCGAGCCGTTCGCCCCATTCGCAAACGACCAGGCTGTTCGAGCTCGGGCGTACCGCACGCGGCAGCAGCTCCGCACCGAGCAGCGCATTGACGAGCGTCGACTTTCCGGAACTGGTGACGCCCAACAGGCCGATACGGAACACGTCGTTCCGCCAGATTCGCTCGCGGTCGTTCAACCATCGATGTTCGTCGTCGAAGTAGTTGCCGACCGAGTCGTCGCTCGAGATGATGGTCCGGATCTGATCGATCAGCTTGCCGAGTTCAGCGTGTCCCGCCCGCGCGCTTTGCATGAAAATCCAGTGACTTGATGAAGTGAGCTTGCCGGCATTGTTCGCCCCCGGCCCGGCCTGCGCGCCGGGAGTAGACGGCCGCAACGGATCTAACGGCATTTGGGTCCCGATCTTTAGGGCACGAACCGCCGCCGGAACCTGCAGGCAACGAAAGATAAAGCGGGCTCGGGACAATTCATGTCCGGAGCCCGCGGCGTGGTGGATGCGTGGTGCGTGACCGGGTCGCGCCGCCCGGCGCAGGCAATCGCACACGGATGCCCGCACCGGGCCGCCGTGTGCCTCTGGCGGGCGCCGTCAGCCGCGACGCTCCTGTCCAGTGTCGCGCGGCCCGAACTGGTCATCGTTCTGCGCCGTGCGCTGCGTGACGCTGGACGGTTCGACAGTGGATTCCGGCGGCGGCGTGAAATCCGGCGCAGCGCCGTTGATCTCGTCGATCCACGCGGCCAGCTCCGGGTGACGATCTGCCAGATTCGACGAGACGACGACACCGTGCAGCTGCGCGCGCAGATCTTCCCAGCGCTCGTGCAGCACGCGCCAGTTCACTTCGTCGTAGGTCCCCTTGAATACGACCGGGCAAAACTCGATTCGCGGAACGTCGTGCGGTTGCTCGACGTGTTTCCCGGCTTCGATCAGCGACTCCCAAAGACTGCCGAGGCGGTCGACGCGCCCGATCTGCTGCTCGACGACCGCGGGATTCCATTCCGGATGCAACAGCACCACGGTTCGGCATGCACGGTGCAGGTTGAGCCCTTCGCGCCCGACCATCGACTGCGCGACGAGCACGCGCGGATAGACATGCGCCCGATTGAACGCAAGTTGCTGCATCCGGCGCGTCTCCGGCTTCGTGTCGCCGTGCATCAGGCGGGCGAAGCCGCCCTCGGGACGGTTGAACTCTTCGCTCAGACGGTCTTCGATCGTCTTCCATGCCGCATCGAAATCGACGTCATCGAAATCCGTATCGCCAGCGGCATCCATGTCGACCTGCTCGACGTCGCGATCGCTGGTCGCTTCGACCAACTCGACGAAGGCCGCCGCATAAGCCGACGGATCGCGCCGCTCCAGATCGTTGCCTCGAAGCGCGTGCATCGCGCGTGCGACGAGGGCACGCGGATTCGCGTCGGCACTGCCGGCACGCCGCGTGTCGGCGGCCCGCCCGAATGCATCGAACAGGTTCCTCGCCCAGGGATTCGACGTGTCGCCGGCCCAGCCCTGCTCGATCAGATTCAGCAAGTCGCCGCGATATTTCTCACGCTCGCTCTCGAGCGTCCTGTAGTTCTGCCCGAGCGCGTGCTCGAGATCGCTGCGTTCAAGCGCGCCGGCGCGCTTCAATTGACGATGTGCCGCCTGCACCGCAGGCCACTCGCGATCATGCAACTTGCTCTGTGGCCACGGCTTGCCCGCGTCGAGACAGGTCAGCATCTCGCGCGCATTGAGGAGATCAACCAGCGCCCGCAACGGGCGCGTGAACCGGCCGAACACGAGCACCTTCTCGCCGCGCCGCGTGACGACCTCGATCGCGGCGACGGCAGCCAGGATCGCTGGATGGTCGTAAAGCGGGCCTTGCCCGTCGCCAAAGGGGCGCGTCGCGACGTCGATCCAGAATTGCGCGCGCTGTCGGGCCTTGTCGTCGGCGTCGGACGGCTGATCCGTCCTCACCGGTTCGGCCGACGCAGTCTGATCGTGCTCCTCCTGCCTGCGATCGGCCTCGGCATCGTGCGTCGCACGATCCATCAGCGTCGCGATACCGTGGCCGTTCCCCATCGTCAGCCGCAAACGTGACGCCATGCTCGACCAGTCGGCGTCCGCTTGCCGGCCGACGAACGACAGGGACTCGGCCGCACATACCGCCTGTTTCCACCCGTCGTCGAGCTGGGCGGTATCGACCACGATCTCGCGTTCGCGCCGATAAGCGTGCCCCGGTTCGCCCGCCATTCGTGCGAACGCCTGTACGTAGCGGTCATTGCGCTTGTCGCGCCTCAGCACCCAGCGTGCAAGCGCATCGCGAAACGCTGATGCTTCCGCCTTGTAGGCATCTCGTGCGTCGTCGTTGCCGATGCATTGACGAACCCGCCGGACCGCCTGCGAATAGCGCTCGATCACGTTGCCCACCGCTTCGGTATCGGCGCCGATGCGTGCCAGCGTCTGCTTCCATTGCCCCGAGTCGAGTTCCACCGGCGTCGCCGTCAGCGCAATGCGCCGTGCGGACGGCGACGCGAGCACCACGTTGTCGAGCAGTCTCGACAAGCCGCTGTCGTCGCCGCGGCTCTTGTGGGCCTCGTCGATGATGACCAGATCGAACGCGCCAAGGCCCGTTCCGACCGCGCGCTCGAGGGCCGGGCGCAGCGTACCGCCGCTGCGGTACGCTGCCGCGTCGTTCAGGCCCATACGGCGCCCGTCTGCCGGCATCATGTCGCCGACCAGCGTGGTCAGACGCTGCGCCATCGGCCCGTCCGCGTCCATCGACGCCGCCTCGACGATGCCGGCCACCGCACGGCGCAGGTATTCCAGTTCGCGATCGCCGCGCCGTGACGGCTGACTACCGCGCCGGGGTTCACGCCAGCGTGCGCAGAGCGCTGGCAGCAGCCGCCAGCGCCATGCGTGACGGTTTCCGCCGAGCGACCAGTTGGCAAATGCATGCGAGATCAGTACCGCGCGTTCGTCGAACCAGGGCTTGCGCAGCGCAGGATCGTCGTTTTGCCATGCGCACAGGTATTGCCAGAAGCTGCGCAACAGCAGCGGCGACTGCACCTTCCCGTCTCGCAATTCCGAACGCCACTGATATCCGAGACCGGGCGGCACGAGGATCGCGACACGCCCGCCGCAATCGATCACGGCCCGCGCGACGGCTACCGCGATCCGTGTCTTGCCCATGCCGACCTCGTCCGCGATGATCAACCCATTCTCAGGCAACCGGCGGGCAATCGCGCGCAGGCTCGCGCGCTGCCCGTCGTTCAGTCGCCAGCCAGCGGCCCGCGCCGGCTCGTCGGCAGTGGTCTGTGCGGCGTCGGCGAGGCCCATCAGCCGCGCACCGACCGCCTCCCACCCCTGGAATACGTGCTTCATCTCGTGCTCCCCAAGGGCGGCAGCGTATCGACCGCCCAAGCCTGTTCAATGGTCGTCAGTGCCGCTTCATATCGCTCACCGGCAACGCTGTCGCCGGTTTCAGCGAACACCGGCCGGAAGGGTGCTGCCCGCAACGGTGACAAGGGATTCAGCTTGAGTTCGGCAAAGGCCGTTACCCCGGCGCTGTCCGCGGCACGAGCGAGCGTCTGCTCCAGCCTGCTGCACCACGCGGGCCAGTCCGCCACGTCGATCGCCGTTTGCCGCTGCGCGATGTTCTCGACGAGTTCCATCATCTGGCGGACGGGATAAGTGCGCCCGTCGGCGGTCGCGACCCCGGGTGCAACGGTGAGTGCCGGATCGAAGCCTTCGCCGAAGCGATCCGGCACATCGTCGTCCGGTGCCATCGGAAAGCTGGCGAGCTGCCACCAGATTTCGTCGACGTCCAGCGACGTGAGGGGCGTCGCGGCAACCCGCCCGAACTCGTCGAGCACGGGTACGGTGGCACTGCCCGAGCCGGCCGCATCGACCCAGCGAACCTCGACTTGCCGCGGACGATCGCCCGGCCACACGAACGCATCGGCACGCCTGACGCACGGTGCCCCGGCGGGATCGAGCACGTCCATTTTCGACAACCCGTCCATCGGTTCGGACGGCCGCAATCTGGCCGGCTCGGACGCATCGGCGTCGCACCAGGTCAACCATGCAACCGGCGCCGCCACGCATTCGTCGGGACGCTCGGGCATGTCGGCACCCGGCGTGAGCGCCTGATCGGTCTCGATGGATGCGCCGCGATGCACCGGCAGCACGTTGCCGACGACCTGCTCCGGTGGCACGCCGCGCCGCGCCTCCCATTGCAATTGATCTGCAGCAAACACGACCCCGGCTTCCAGGTTGCCGCCGCGCGTATTGGCGGACGACAGGAAACCCGGCTTCGTCAGGTTGCCCGAACCCAGATAGAGCCACGCGCTCGTGCATGCATTGGAGTTGCCGCGCTCGTTCGCGGCAAACAGAAACTTGGCGTGCAGCAATCGCCGCTCGTTCGCCGCCTTGCCGAACACGGCTTCCGGCGCGTGTGCACTTCGCACCGTCACGCCATGCTCCGCCAGTGCGGTGACCGAGCTTGCGACTGCCTGGCACGCATCGGGATTGACGAACACGTCGATCTGACAGTTCGCGGTGATTCGACCGGCTCGCTGCAGCTCGGCGATGATCTTCAGCAGCGAAGGCGGCGCGCCACCGCCTTTGTCCGGCACCGACTCGAAGAAGCCGGAGCCCATCGCGAGCCGGTTGCACGCCGCCCCACCCGTCGCACGCTCCGCCAGTGCGGGCAGTTGCGTCAGCAACGGCTTGTCCCAGTTGTCGATGAAGCGAGGGCGTGCGCGACCGGCGGCCTGCTCGCACTGTGCAATCCACTGGCGCAATTGTCCGTCCGCGTGCGCCGATTCCCCCGGCAACGCACCGCCAATGGCCGAGAAGATGCGCCCGTCGAAATGCGGCATGAGCCGCTCGATCATTTTCCACGCCGCACGCACGTCGGCACACGCCGTCTTCGTGTCGACGTCGCCGGCGGCCAGCGTGTCGCTGGCGACGTCGATGCTCCACACGAGATCCAGGCTGTCCTCGAGCGTCTGGCGCGTCCAGTTGCCGGTCGAGACGATCAGGCGCACGCGCCAACGCGAGGCATCCTCCTGATGACGAAAGCCAAGCAACGCCACTTTCGCGTGCAGCAGATGGAACGGACGCACCAGGCCGCTTCGCACGGGCAGATGAATCAGGCCCGGCACGTCGACCACCGTGATCAGCGGATTGCCCGGATCGAGCATCATGGCGAGCGCAACGCGTCCGCCGGCCGCTCGCCGCGCATGGGTCTGGCCTGCAAAGCGCTCCAGCGCGTCGTTGAGAAACGCCGCATCGGCCGAATAGCCGCACAGCCACCCGAAGTGACCGAGATAGGCATCCGGCGCATCGAAAAGTTGTGCCAGCGACGGCCGCTTGACGGCCTGTGCGTTCCCGCTCATGCGCCTGCCTCCGGGTTGCGGGGTTCAAGCCAGTGTTCGAGCTGGCCGTGCAGATCGGCATTCAGCAGGAACAGGTTCTGGATGCGATACGAGATGCCCGCGGGCCAGACGATCCCCGCGCGCACCGTCGGCGCCGCTTCGTCGGATTCGGCCGGCTCCGCCGCAGCGGTCGCGCCGGCCCGAAAGGCCGGCCCCGGAACGACCTGCCCATGCTTGAAGCGCAAGACCCGCTCATCTCGCATCACCAGTGTCTCCAGGCGTTTCGTATGATCGGGATCGATACATTCGCGGCAAAACTGATTCGCGCCGATATCGTCATGTCCTTCGTCGAGAAACGCTTGCGCGGCGAGGGCAAGCATCTCGAGCCGCTCCGCAACGGCATCGGGAATGGGGGTGCCAAGCACGAAGCAAGGCCGGCTTCCGTTGGCCGCAATCGCGCTTTCCAGCGCGTCGAGCACGGCCAGCGCTTCGTCCCGGGCACGAAACAGCCGGGAACCCGCGCGCAAGTCGTTCCAGTGCGCAACATCGATCGCGCCGGGCCGCCGGTCCCAACCGAGCGTGCGATCCTCGTCGCCCCCCTCGCGCACCGTGTTCACCCACGCGAGCGCGGCCCGGCGCCTTGCCTGCCGGGCATCCGTGTCGCCACCGCCGACGCGCAACTGCTGCCCGACCAGTTGCAGCGCATCCGGCGTCATGGGCACCAGCGGGGACAACGCATCGGCCAGCTCGTCCTTGTCCGTCAGACGCTCGCCGCGGCTCATCCAATGCACCAGATAATCCAGCACGCCCTGTGAGTAGTAGCAAGGCTCGTAACGGCTGGCCTGCGCGTCGATCAGCGCAGCCCCGGTCGACGTGCAGCGGAACGCATTGAACCGGCTCGCGCCGGTCTCGACGAGGTCGAGCGACGGCAGTGCCTGAACGGTCGACATGCGCATCGGCTGGCTGACATAGAATCCCGGCTTGCGTACCCGCGCGAAAGTCAGGTTCTGCTGGCCGTTGAGCTTGCGAAATCCGCGCAGGCGCGCATCCTGCGCATGTCCGTTGCGGCGGAATCCGGACCAGCACGCAATCGCCTCGATCGCGTTTCCCGCTTCGATATTGGTCACCTTCAGCCGGCTCGCACGCGCTTGTTCCGCCGCGCGCACCCCGAGTGTGGCCATGAACAACTGCTTGGCGAACCACAGCCCGCCCAGCCCCGGCACCGCCAGTTCGTTGAATGCCCGCACTGACGCGCCGAGATTCAGCGTCCGCGTCCGGCGTTCAACCATCAGCGATTCAGGGCCCAATAGCCCCCACGACATCTGCATGAACGACACCCCAACGATGATTGATTCCATGGCAGGGGACGCACACGTCATGGGTCGTCCCGCTCCCGGTTTAGCCCGCTACCCGATCCGCTCCATCAACATCCGTGCGGCACGATCGGACATCACGACGATCAGCTTGACGGTCGCGCGCGTGGCGCCGACGAACAGCCGGCGCAGCGCGATCTCGTCGAATTTCTCGAAATCGACTTCGGTCAGGATCACGCACGGCGCACTTTGCCCCTTGAACCTGAACACCGAATCGAACCGCAACTCGCCGTCCCGGTAAACCGGCTCGCCGTGCGCATCGTATGTGCCGGTGAAGCTGCGCAATGTGTGCCTGCCGAGCCGGTCCAGCACGGTGAACAGCGACTTGTCTCGTCCGTGAAAACTCAGCAGCGCGATGTCCGACAGCGCGAAACCGGCCGCGAGCGCGGCATCGATCGCCTGCCGCGTCGTCTGCGCGGCACTCGTGTCGGCGTAAGTCATGAGGCCGACATCCGAGCCGTCGAACGGGCTGGCCGCCTCGAATCCCATCGGTGCGCCTGCGAACGCGCCGACGAAGCGCACGATGTCCCGCGGACTGCGATAGTTCGACACTGCCCTCACCTCGACCCAGCCCGGCAGCTCGACGCCGTCTCGCAGATAGAGGTTCTGCATCGGATCCTCGAGCCACCACAACCGCCCGTCGCCACGGAGCAGGCGCTCGATCGGCGCCACCCATTCCTGCAGAAAGTCCTGCCCCTCGTCGACGATGATCGTGTCGAAACGCTCGGCGTCGCTCGGTGGCGACTCCCCGAACACGCGTTCGAGCCGCTCGAACACGGCACCGTCGGAAAAGTCGAGCGTTTCGCCCTGTCGGGCCGCGGCCTGCTGACAGAGCATGTGATAGGTGAGCACCGTGGCATCGGCCGGCGCGATCCGCCGCAGATGATCGGCCAGCGGCCGGTTGAAGCACAGATAGAGCGCGCGCCGTCCGGCCTTCGACGCGTCTTCGAGCACGCGTAGCGCGAGCTGCGTCTTGCCGGAGCCGGCCGTGCCGATCACCCGCAGGCGGAACGGCCGGCATTCGATCGCGCGCGCCCACGTCGCGAGGCCACCCGAAATTCGCGTGACGATGCGAGCCGCCTCGCCAATCGTCGCGCCCACGTCCGGGATCAGTGACAACTCGTCGGCCAGGAATGCGTGAATCCGGTCGGCGCCGGGAAAGCGCGGTTCGTCGGCGGGAAGGATGGTCTGGATGATCGACGGCAATGCGGCGCGGCGTTCCGAGTCGACGATCCGCTCCGGGTTGACGCCGGCGATTTCCGGCTGCGCCACACGGTAGTCCGGGCAGTACAGCAACTCCTCGAGCCGATACCGCATCGCCCCGAACGCCGCTTTGAAACGGCCGTGCATGCCGGCGATCGTCCTCGCCAATTGCGATGACACGCTCTTTCGGGTCGCCCCGTAAACTTTGGCCAGTCCGTCGGGGGTTTCTTCGAGCGCGCCGGATTTTTGCTCGATCACCAGCACACGGCCCGATGGCCCCACGATCACGAAATCGGCCTCGCCGAAAATGGCAAAACCCTTGTCGAGCTGGGTCCAGTGCACGCCGTGGTAGATGGTGTAGCTGTCCGGCAAGCTGTCGCGCAACGTCTCGAGCGTCTCGATTTCGCGCCGTGCCGCGCCACTGACGGCAAGCGCGTCCCAGCCACTCGGAAAGATCAGTGCCATGAGTCGCCCGCTATTCGCCGTAGATCTGCGCGAGCGCACGTGCCTCGGCTGCCAGTTCGGCGCGCAGGCTCGCCGGACCCAGCACCTCGACGTTCGGTCCGAACGACCGGAGCCACCAGCGCAGCCGCTGGCTCAGCATCGCGGTGCCCTGCACGAACAGCGCATCGCCTGCGCGATGCGTCGTCTGGTCGAGCGACAGCGGCGCCTCCAGCAGGTGGTCACCGGCCTGGTTGACGAACTTGAGCGAAAGCGCCACTTCCTTGTCGACCATGAAGTCGAAGCGGCGCTGCTGCTTGACGTAGACCTCGAGCGAAAACGACGCGGGATAGTCGAACGGTTCGAGCATCGCCTCCGCGTGCCAGAGCCGGTCCATACGGTACAGCGTCGGCTCCGGCCGGCCTTCGGTACCGCCGACCATGTAGACGAGGCCGCCCACTTCGACGAGGCCGAGCGGCAGCACGACCTTCGACTTTTCGTTGTCCGCGTTGTGGCGCGGCCGGTAAACGATCCGCAATTTGCGTTCTTCGAACAGCGCGCGCGACACCGCCGCAAAAGTCTTGCGATCGATTGCCGGATAGTGCAGCGAGAAGCCACCGCTCTCGACCGCAACCTTGGTGGTCCAGCGGGCATACTTGCGCTCGGATTCGCTGACCGGCCGTTGCAGCCGCGTTTCGGCGATCTGAAACAGCGCGGAAATCGAATCGGCAACGAGTCCCGGAATTTGCCGCGATGAAAAGCGCCGCAGCGTCTGCAGCGCAAGCGCCTCGTCGAAGCTCATGATCGAACCGGCTTTCGCAGCCATTCCGCTCGCACCGGCCTTGCGCCGCCATACCGACGCCGTACCGCGCCGATCGGTCTCGACCAGGCCGCGTGCCTCCAGTTCGGAGAGACGACGCAGCACGGTCTTGATCGACGGAATATCAGGCACGGTCTCCTGCATACGCGAATACAGGTCCGGCGTGCTCACGTAATCCGCCTGGGTGCCGGCATCCGGCAACAAGCGCATGATGTCGCGATCGAGGTCTGGCATGGCGATCAATCCGGGCGTTGAAAGTGGAACTTCAATGGTTAACGACACCTGACCCGATTTCTTGAATGCCCTCTCCTGCGATCCGATATCCGCGGGAAAATCGGAGATTCAGGCAAAGCCCTCGGCATGCCCGCGTGACCTGAACCACTCTCCGGCAATCTGGCGTGCTGGCGCCCGAAGGCGCGCTCAGCTGCCTTCAACGGCCTGCCGCCTTGCATCGGCACCCACCTTGTCGATGTATTTGACGAGCGCGGCCGTTGACAACACACCGGCGGCGAACGCGATGGCAAACGCTGCAAGACTCTCGAGCGGTGACGGGAAACTGGTCATGTTCAATCCTCGAATGACGTTGTACGCACATCGATTCGGTCCTGCGGCCTGACATTGCGACAGAGCCTGAACCGAAGCGACGGCACTGGACCGGCGCCGCTTTCAACGGAAATTCGGGCGCCACGAAATCTCCCCGACCTTTTGTTCGGCGAGAACCTTCCGATCCGATCGACGAACGCCTTGCGGTCAACTCCGCTCGATTGCGCGTGGTGTGTCCCGCTTCGTCGCTCATACGGATCGCAACATTAACGGCGCCTTGGGACAAATGGCGTCCCGAGGCCCGGCCAAGGGCCCATGTCGTGATGGTTCACGCGCCATTGCACGCGCCCAACGCAAGCGAGCCGGCCCGGCACCGGGCGACAACGACAACGGCAACAGCAGCGCCCCCCAGGGATTCGCGAGATCCCGTTCGGTAATGCGTGATCTGCATTTCCGCACGGAACGGGACACATTTTGACCCGATGGAGGCACACCATGGTCATCCCTTCACTTGCGCATACAACCCATGACCCAACCCATCGGTAACCCGAACCTCGACAACGTATCGAATGCGCGCGCCGTACACGGCGACGGAGCGGCACTTCGCATTGCGTTGCGGTTGTGGGGAATCGACGAACACGCCGCACAAGCATGGCTCGCCGGACCACGATCGAGACATATTCGACTGGATTGGCGGATCGCACGCGATCGTGCTGCCGCCGGCGCCGACGTCGTCGTCCATGTTGTCAAACCCGCTGCGCGTCGGCCCGATGGATTCTGCTGGAACTGTATCGGCGCAAACGGTGCATTGAGCAGGTCGCTCGATCACGCTCGCACCGAAATCGCCCTGTTCGCCGGTGATGCACGCGAGCTTCCTCTGCACCGCTCGGGCCACTGGGCAATCGCCGGCACGCTCGACATCCGCTCGGCGCTCGACACGCTCGGACGCTCTCTGCATGCGTCGGTCACGCGCCTGCCCGACGGACGCGTCTTCGTGCGGCGGGATCTGCTCGCACTGATCGCTACCCAGCTCGATGCGATGGCTGAATCTGACGATGAGAATCGATAGCGGGACGGCGCACAGCGCAGTCGCAATCGAGGCCTCGTCGATACGAATCGTACAGATACGGAATCCGAATCATCAAGATCTGCACCGAGACGAATCGGCAGATGACGAGCGTCTTGCCCTGCGTCAGGACACCATCTGTCCGAAGCAGCGTCGACAATACCCGCTCGCCCATGACAGGACACCATGCTTGCTGCCATTTAATTCGGATATCCGCCCCTTGACATGCCCGATCTGCAATTGCAGAGACGATGACATGAATAGCGAATCGCTTCGGCGTGACAACACGATGTCGTTTCATTCGTCGCGCGATAGCGTCGCGAACTCAGGGCGACCGGATGAAACCGCGATGATTCGAGCGCCGCTGAACGAATGGCCTATGTCGACGAAAATTCGGCACGTTGCCGAGTGGATGGAACGCAACTTCGCCAATCCCGTGACGGTGCGACAGGCTGCCGATCTCGTCGCCATGAGCGAGCGCACCTTGCTGCGCAATTTCACGCGGGTAATGGGCGCGACGCCCATCGCCTATCTGACGCACGTCCGACTTTCACATGCGTGCATGATGCTCGAACGCACCGCGCTGCCGATCGACTCCATCGCGCGCCGCTGCGGGCTCGGAAGCGGCGACTACCTGGCGCACCTGTTTCGCCGGCACTTCAACAGGACTGCGACCGATTATCGCAATGCCAGTGCGAACGCCGGCATGCCTGTCGCGTGTCGACATGACACAGGCGACGGGTCCCGGCTGCTCTCGTTCGGCGGGAAATCGGGCCGCTGACGTGAACAAAGCCCGCTCACTGGGGTGCGCGGCGCGCGACCTCGGGCTTTATCGATCCGTTTCGCGCGCGCCCGCTCCGATTCCTCATCGCAGGTTTCTCGAAAGCAGTAGGGGGCCACCCGCTAAGGCGGTGGACTACGGCTAATTCCATGGCCGACCATGGGCCCAGGATGCATTGACGCCGCTATGGTCAACCTGTCTCGCGGCGCCGCCTGGGGAGGGAGCCTCCATGAAGCCTGCTACCGTGCCGACCGGCGGGGGAAGCCGTCCGGCACGCAAAGCCTTTATCGACGAACCCGGCGCAACGCCGGTCCGTTGCTCACGGTGCGATGCCCACGAACGTCGGCAGCAGCACGCGATAGACGTGGATCATGGCCGGCCCGAGCAGCACCAGCATCAGCGCGGGGAAGATGCAGAAGATCAGCGGGAACAGCAGCTTCAGCGCAATCTTCGCGGCCCGCTCCTCCGCGCGCATCCGCCGCCGCGTGCGCAGCATGTCGGACAGCACGCGCAGCGATTCGCTGATGCTCGTGCCGAACCGGTCGGCCTGGATCAGCATCGCGCAGAACGACTCGATGTCCTCCACGCCGGTACGCAGGGCGAGATTGCGCAGCGCCGTCTCCTTCGTGAAGCCGGAGCGCATCTCGAGCAGCAGCAGGTCGAGTTCGCTCGCGACCACCTCGCTGCTGAACCGCAGTTCCTCGCTCACCTTCATCAGCGCCGCATCGAGCCCGAGCCCCGCCTCGACGCACACCGTCAGCAGGTCGAGCGCATCCGGGAAATCCTCGAAGATCTTCTGCTGGCGCACCTTGACCCGCTGCGACAGCACGATGTTCGGGATGTAGTAACCGATCCCGGCGAACGCGACGAGGATCAGCGACAGGATCGCGCGCTCGTCGCCGAGCGACGTCGTGATCAGCACCAGCAGCGCCGCGCACGGCAGCCCGAGCGCGAGCGCCGTCTTCGCGGTGAAATACAGCGCGGCCGCGCTCTGGTTACGCCAGCCGGCATTCATGAGCCGGATGCGCAGCGGCGAATTCTCCCAGCCCTCCTTCGGCACCGACAGCTTCGAGATCGGGGTGGACAGCTCGACCAGCTTCGCGACCCAGCGCGACGCCATGTCGTCGCCGTCGCCGGCGCCCGCCG
>NZ_JAAGPE010000158.1:0-22731 GCF_017104605.1 Burkholderia sp. Ac-20384
TGAGGCCGGGCCCGCGACTTCGGCGGCCAGTGCGGGCAGCGCGATCACGCCGGTGCCGAGCACCGCGCCGATATAGAGCGCGGCGCCCTGGAAAATCGTCAGCGAGCCCGCGTGATGAGCAGCGGGCGAATCGGCATGCGAGGACATGGACAGCAGTCTCCGGAAGTCTTGTTGTGTTTGAGCGCGGGAGCCCGCGCGGAAAATCGTTCGATGCTACCCGAACGACGACGGCAGCGCGGCCCGGCGATCAGTAGTCCGTGCGGTGTCGCGTGTCAGCCGGTGTCAGCAGTGGCGTGCGAGCCGCAGGCGGGCATCCTCGCGCGCGGCGGGTGACAGTTCGGGTACGTAGTGGAACGCGCCCGAAACCAGCGATGCGACGGGTATGCCGTCGCGGAACAGCACACGATTGCCGGCCAGCGCCGGCACCTTGTCGCCGGGCAGCAGCGTGCCGGCAAGATTCAGCGGATCGGCGCCCGTCACGCACACGTATTGTCCGTCGCCCGGTTGCCGCCGCAGTTCGCGCAGGATCGGAATCGCTTCGGGCAGCGCGAACTGTTCGCCCGCGAGCCCGGCGACGAAGCGTCCGCCGCGAATCTCGCCACGCGCTTCGAGGCGCTGCAGCACCCGCACGAGTTCGCGCCAGCTCGGCAGCCAGTCGGCTTCGCGTTCGAGCAGCCGCCAGAACACGACGCCGTAACGGCGCAGCAGCGTCCATGCGATGTGTTCGAGCGCGTCGGGGTCGGTCGCGGCCTGGCCGCGTTTCGGCACTGGCGTATCGTCCGGCGGCGCGTGACGCTGCACGAGTGCCCAGCGGCCTGCGTCGTCCATCCCGCCGATCAGCGCACCGCCGCGCCGTGTGCGTGGCGCATAGGTCGCACTGCGCTTGACGGCGGGCTTAAGCAGCGCACGCAGGCCCGCGTAGCTGTCCGCATTCACGAGGCCGGCCGACACGAGTTCGCCGAGCGCCTGTTCGAGTTCGACGGGCAGTATGTGCAGGTCGTCGAGCAGTGCGTCGAAGAACATCGCGCCGTGCGCGGCGAGGGCGTCGCGCACCTGGGCGGCGCGCGCGGACAGCGCCGGTTGCGCATCGGGATCGCGCAGCGCTTGCCACGCGGAGAGATGGCGGCGCGGCAGCAGCACGATCGGCGTCGTTTTCACGGGTGTGCCGGCGGCGCGCGCCGGTGCGCCGATGCGTGTCCACACGAGCTTGCCCGAGCGGCACAGCTCGTCGAGTCCGCCTGCCATGTAGTCGGTGAGCCGCGCGGGCAGCAGCGCGTCTTCCCACGCACTCGCCGCTGCCTCGTAGCCTTCGAGCTGTTCGACCACGGCCGCGAGTGCGTCGCGGCCCGTGCCGCGCGTGTCGGGCGTCAGGTGTTGCCAGTGGAACAGGAAGCGCATGAAATCGGCGCGCTCGACCGGCTCGATCTCGCGGCGCAGCCGCTTCACCGTATAGCGATGAATGCGCGCAAGCAGATGGCGTTCGCACCATTCGTCCGTCGTCGTGCCCGGTGTGAACCGGCCGCGCATCACATAGCCTTCGCGTTCCAGCGCCGCGAGTGCCGTCGCGATCGACGCCGGCGGCAGCCCGAGCGGTGTCGCGATCGAATCGAGGGCCAGCGGGCCGAAGCCGGTGAGCCGCGCGCGGATCACGTCGACGAGTGCGGCATCGGCTTCCCACGGTTGCGCGCAGGCGGCAGGCACCTTGAGCGCCGGCGCGATGCGCGCGTCGGGATGCAGCGCACGCACGCACACGAGCCGTTCGACCGGCACCCACAGCGCGGCGCCGCCAGGCGTAACGAGTTTCGTCGCGCGGCGGCGTTCGGCGAGTTCCGCGAGCCGGTCGAGCCAGCCTTCGTGTTCGCGTGCTTCGCTGTCGGCGATGCACGCGAGCGTGAGCAGCACGTCGTGCATTTCGTCGGCGTCGCGCACGAGCGGCCAGGCTTCGTCGCGCACGGCATCGATCGCATCGGCGTCGAGCGCGCCGAGATCGTCGGCCGATTCGGGATCGCTCCAGCGGCGTGACTGCACGGCCTGCGTGCGGCGTTCCTCGAGCGGCGCATCGTCGAGGAACGCGTACGGTTTCGCGTTCAGGATCTCGGCCGCGAGCGGCGACGGCGCGGGCAGGTCGCGCGCGACGAGTTCGATCGCGCCGCTTTCGATCCGGCGCAGCAGCGCAAGCCAGCCATCGGTATCCATCGCGTCGTGCAGGCAGTCGTCGAGCGTCTGGTCGACGAGCGGGTGATGCGGAATTTCGCGCTCGCCGACGATGTTCTCGAGGCATGCGACCTGATCGGGGAACACGGTCGCGAGCAAATCCTCGCTCTTCATCCGCTGCAGTTGCGGCGCGGTGCGCTTGCCGCCGGTGAAGCGCGGCAGCGCGAGCGCGGTCGTCGCGTTCCAGCGCCAGCGCACGCCGAACATCGGCGCGTCGAGCAGGGCCTGCACCAGCACGTGCTCGGCGCTGGCCGAACGCAGGTAGCGCCACACTTCGTCGAGCGCGAAGCTGTGCGCGAGCGACAGCGACAGGATGATCGCGTCGTCGGTCGCGGCCGCCTGCAGCTCGAAGTTGAAACTGCGGCAGAAGCGCTTGCGCAGCGCGAGCCCCCAGGCGCGGTTGATGCGGCTGCCGAACGGCGAATGGATCACGAGCTGCGTGCCGCCCGATTCATCGAAGAAGCGCTCCATCACGAGCGTGTCCTGCGTCGGCAGCGCGCCGAGCGCCGCGCGGGTGCGTGCGAGGTAATCGGCGATCTGGTGCGCGGCGTCCGGTGACAGGTGCAGATCGTCGACGAGCCAGCGCAACGCCGGCGCGAGGCGGCCTTCGGCGGTGCCGGCGACAACGGTGTCGTGCCGCAAGTCTATCGACGCGCCGGTATCGACGTTGATCCCGGCCTTTGACTTCGCATTGGCACGGGCTTTGGCGTCGGTCCGGGGCGAGGACTTCCCGCCAGTCCCGGTCCCGTCGCCGATGCGTTCACGGTCCTTGCCCCGTGCCTGCCGGTCGCCGTCGGCGAACAGCCCGTCCAGCCGCGCGCGCAGCCGGCCGACCGCCGCCGACAGCTCGTCGCTGCGCCCCGGCGCCTCGCCGAGCCAGAACGGGATGTTCGGCGACTGGCCCTGCGCATCCTCGACACGCACACGGCCCGTTTCCACGCGAATGATCCGGTACGACTGGTTGCCGAGCTGGAACACGTCGCCGGCCAGGCTCTCGATCGCGAAATCCTCGTTGACGGTACCGACCTGGATACCCTGCGGTTCGAGCAGCACCGCGTAATCGGCCATGTCGGGGATCGTGCCGCCCGACGTGGTGGCGGTCATCATCGCGTTGCGGCGCCCGCGCACGGTGCCACCAACCACGTCGCGATGCAGGTATGCACCGCGCACGCCACGCCGGCTCGTGAAGCCTTCGGCGAGCATCTTCATCACTTCGTCGAAGCGTTCGCGCGTCAGCCGTGCGTACGGCGCTGCGCGCGTGAAGCTCGCATACAGCGCGTCTTCCTGCCATTCCGTGCACGCCACTTCGGCGACGATCTGCTGTGCAAGCACGTCGAGCGGCGCTTCGGGAATGCGCAGCGCGTCGAGCTCGCCGCGTTGCACGCAATCGAGCAGCGCGGCGCACTCGACGAGTTCGTCGCGCGACAGCGGGAACAGCCGGCCTTTCGGCACACCGCCGACATGGTGCCCCGAACGGCCGACGCGCTGCAGGAACGGAGCGATCCCGCGCGGCGAGCCGACCTGGCAGACGAGATCGACGTCGCCGATGTCGATGCCGAGTTCAAGTGATGCGGTGGCGACGAGCAGCTTCAGTTCGCCGCGCTTCAGCCGCTGCTCGGCGTCGAAGCGGTGTTCTTTCGCAAGACTGCCGTGATGCGCGGCGATCGCTTCCTTGCCGAGCCGGTCGGCGAGGTGGCGCGCCATGCGCTCGGCGGTACGCCGCGTGTTGACGAACACCAGCGTCGTGCGATGCGCGGCCGCGAGGCCGGCGATGCGGTCGTATATCTGTTCCCACACGTCGGTGGCCATCACGGGCTCGAGCGGCACGTTCGGCAGTTCGAGCGCGAGGTCGCGCTCGCGCGTGTGGCCGGTGTCGACGATCGTGCAGTCCCGCGGCGCGTCGGCCGGGCCGCCGACCAGGAAGCGCGCGACCGCGTCGATCGGCTTTTGCGTGGCCGACAGCCCGATGCGCGGCAACGCATGGCCGGCCAGCGCGTCGAGACGTTCGAGCGACAACGCGAGATGGCTGCCGCGCTTCGATGATGCGAGCGCGTGGATTTCGTCGACGATGACCGAGCGCACGTTCGACAGCATCTGCCGCCCCGACGTGGACGACAGCAGCACGTACAGCGACTCGGGCGTCGTGACGAGGATGTGCGGTGCGCGCTTGCGCAGCGCGGCGCGCTCGGCCTGCGTCGTGTCGCCGGTGCGCACGGCGGTGCGGATCGCCGGCACCGGCAGGCCGAGTTGCGCGAGCGATTCGGCGATGCCGGCCAGCGGCGCGTCGAGGTTCACGTGGATGTCGTTCGACAGCGCTTTCAGCGGCGATACGTACACGACAAGCGTCGCGTCGGGCAGCGTGCCGTCGTGCGCCAGCGCATCGCGCACCAGATCGTCGAGCGCGCACAGGAACGCGGTAAGCGTCTTGCCGGAGCCGGTCGGCGCGGCGACCAGCGTCGAGCGGCCCGCCTTGATGTGCGGCCACGCGAGCGCCTGCGCGCCGGTGGGCGCGGCGAACGTGCGCCGGAACCACGCGGCGACGGCCGGGTGGAACACGTCGAGCGCACTGGCGGCAGGGCGGGTAGCGGTGACGTCCATCGGAGCGTTGAAATGGGGTGCAAGCGCGCGGAGGGCGCGCACACGAATCGAATCGTCAGTGTGCCAGACGTCGCGCGCGCGTGCCGGGCACGTGTGGCGACGATTCGAATTCAGATGGGGGCCATCACCGCACTTTCAACGAACGGAAAGTTGCATGCGTGTCGGCGTGCCGATCGCGCGCCGAATGGCGTCGAATTGCAACTAAACGCGATTCAGCCAGCCGAGCCAGTGCTCGAGCAGCGGCGCACGCGAGCACAGCGACTGCGCGAGCCACAGCGTGCCGCCCCATGCGGCGGCCACGACGATCAGGTCGCAATGCCCGCTCTTCCACAGGTTCAGCGAGTGACGCCGCCAGATCCACGGCACGCCGAGCGGGTTCGGCCAGTCGGCGAGCAGGTGCATGAGGCCGCCGCATGCGAAGCCGAACAGCGGCGCGGCCCACAGCGGATGCGGATGATGAATGAGCCCGTGCCACCCGAGTGCAAACAGCGCGATCCAGCCGATGCCCCAGTGCGTGACGGTGCGATGCGTGATCCACAGGCGGCGCTTGCGGCTCCACCATGCGACTTCGAGCCAGTCGGGCGCGGTGCCGCCCGCGACGCCGGCCACGAATGCGGCGAGCATGCCCGAGTGCCACGGGCCTGTTGCACCGGTTTGTGCGACGAGGACGGCGGCGGCGACACCGGCCGCGATGCCGGACGCATGATGCGCGTTGTGTGATGCCATAGGAAGCGAGACGAAAAAAACGTGAAGCGGTGCGCGCCCGAAAAATGATGCGGCGCGAAAGCGGGGCGCTATCTTCGCAGATCGGCTCGTGCCGCGGGAGGGACGTTTGCAGATTTTTTTGCACGTATCGCGTGGCCTTCCGTGCAGTTCGCAACTTTCGGTTTTTTGTGCGCTGCGTGATGACGTATCGCGCGTGCAATTTCGACCGATCCGCAGACATGTTCGGGAGCAGCTTGGCCGCGCACATGATGAATACGCTTTCGTTGCACGCCCCGTGTTCGACCCTTTTTGTCCCCCTATACTACGAAACCGGAGATGGCCGTCGGCGTGCCGGCGACCATGAGCGGAACAGGTGCTTTTCCTGCCTGAAGGAGATCCACATGGGGGACATGCAATGACTACGCTGAATCGCTTCAAATCATCCGCTGTCGTGCTCGCGACAGTGGCCGGCATCGGCTTCCTGCCGAACGCGCCTGTCTATGCGAAGGGGCCGCAGCCCGCCGTCCTGACGAGCTCGGCAGTCGCGGTGGCCGACAAGTACAGCGCGGATGCCGCGGAGCGGATCTTCAAGGAAGGCGGCAACGCGATCGACGCGGCCGTCGCGATCGCATTCACGCTCGCCGTCACGTATCCGGAAGCCGGCAACATCGGCGGTGGCGGCTTCATGACGATCTACAAGGACGGCAAGCCGTACTTCATCGACTACCGCGAGCGCGCGCCGCTCGCCGCGACGAAGGACATGTATCTCGACAAGGACGGCAACGTCGTCAAGGGCATGAGCCTGTACGGTCCGCGCGCGGTCGGCGTGCCGGGCACGGTCGCGGGCATGTGGGAAGCGCAGAAGCGCTTCGGCAAGCTGAAGTGGAAGCAGGTGCTCGCGCCGGCGATCCACTACGCGCGCGATGGCTTCGTCGTCGACGAACAGCTCGCGCAGCGCGGCGTCGACGCATCGAAGGAGTTCGGCGGCAAGACCAACTTCGACAAGTATTTCTCCGGGCTGAAGGCCGGCGTGAACTTCAAGCAGCCGGATCTCGCCGACGTGCTCACACGCATCGCGAACGACGGCGCGGAAGGGTTCTACAAGGGCAAGACGGCCGAGCTGATCGCTGCGTCGATGAAGACCGGCGACGGCAACGGGCTGATCACCACCGAGGATCTCGCGCAGTATCGCGCGGTGTGGCGCCAGCCGGTGCAGGCGAAGTGGAACGGCTATGACGTGATCACCGCGCCGCCTCCGAGCTCGGGCGGCATCGGCCTCGTGCAGTTGCTGAAGATGAAGGCCGACCTCAAGCAGGACTTCGAGGGCGTGAAGCTCAACTCGCCGCAGTACATCCACCTCGTCGCGGAAATCGAGAAGCGCGTGTTCGCCGATCGTGCGCAGTATCTCGGCGATCCCGATTTCTACAAGGTGCCGATCGCGCAGCTGACCGACGACGCCTACATCGCGAAGCGGGCGGGCGAAGTCAACCCGAAGGAGCCGTCGGATACGAAGAGCGTGCAGCCGGGCCTCGGCACGACGATGCCGGAGAAGGCTGAAACGACGCACTTCTCGGTGGTCGACAAGTGGGGCAACGCGGTGTCGAACACGTACACGATCAACGGCTATTTCGGCTCGGGCGTGATCGCCGACGGCACCGGCATCGTGCTGAACGACGAGATGGACGACTTCTCCGCGAAGCCGGGCGTCGCGAACATGTTCGGCGTGGTCGGCAGCGACGCGAACGCGATCGAACCGAAGAAGCGCCCGCTGTCGTCGATGTCGCCGACGATCATGACGAAGGACGGCAAGGTGTCGCTCGTGATCGGCACGCCGGGCGGCTCGCGCATCTTTACGTCGATCTTCCAGGTGATCAACAACATCTACGACTTCAAGATGCCGTTGAAGGAGGCCGTCGGTGCGATGCGCTTCCATCACCAACTGCTGCCGCCGAATACGATCTTCTGGGAGCCGTACCACCCGATCGAAGGTGAACTCGCGAAGCAGATCGAGGCGCGCGGCTACACGCTGAAGGGGCAGGATTTCAGCGGCGACATCCAGGTGATCAAGATCGACGGCAAGACGCCGGAGGCGATGGCCGACCCGCGCGGGCGTGGCGTGACGCGGATCATTCACTGACGTGAAGGGGGTGTGCGCAGTTGCGATGGCGGCCGCGCACGCCGTGTTCCGCAGCCGGATGTCGTGCCGCCGGCCGCGGAGCGCACTCAGCCGGTGGTCCGGATGAATTCGGCGATACGCGCCGCGATGGCGTCGGGCGCATCTTCGAAGCAATAGTGCCCGACGCCCGCCAGCCGCTCGACGGGCGCGGACGGAAACAGTGCCGTGAAGAGCGGCAGGAAGTGATCGGCGCCGAGCGTTCGATCGGCGTCTCCCCAGATCGCGAGCGCGGGCTTTTCGCGTATCGCGCACAGCGCCGCCGCATCGGACTCCTCGAACCGGTGCGCGCCGGCGGCAAACCCGCGGGCCCATCCGATCGCGCCGACGCAGTCCTCCGGCTGCGCGAACGGCGCACCGTATGCGGCGATCCACGTGTCGTTGATGATCGCGTGATTTTCGAACCCGTTCAGCTTCAGCGTGCTCAGGATGTTGAAGCCGAGCTGACCGAGCACCGTCTCCAGCGTATCGTCCGCCGCCGCGCGCATGATCCACTGGAACCACGGCGCATCGCGACCGTTCGCGTTCAGGCGCTCGACCAGATCGGGCTGGCCGAACGGCGTCGGCCCGTTCGCGGACACGATCCGCCGGATGCGATCCGGATGCCGGGCGGCAAGCCCCATGCCGACCGGGCCGCCGAAGTCGTGCAGCACGAGCGTGATGCGATCGAGACCGCGCGCGAGCACGAAGCGCTCCAGGTTGTCGATATGGTCCTGCAGCCAGTAGCTGCGGTCGTGCGGCGTCGCGCTTTTGCCGAATCCCATGTGATCGGGGACAACGACGCGGTGTGTCGGACTCAGCGCGGCAATCAGATGGCGGAACAGATAACCCCACGTGGGTTCGCCATGCAGGCACAGGATGGTTTCACCGTCGTGCGGACCTTCGTCCACGTAGTGCATCCGGAAGCCGGATGCGTCGTCGAAATGCGGGGCGAATGGAAAGGTGCCGTCGAACGTGGCATCGGACCGGATCATCGAACGCTCCTTCGGTTAGTCGGACAGGTTGGTTTCAAGTTGAAACCGAATCGAAGCGTAGGATATTGGGTTTCAAGTTGCAACCAAAAAAGTGGCCAGGCCAAACGCTGATGGACTGGGCCACGGGTGCGTGATCACGCGCCGGAAGGGCGCAGCGCTGGAATTTATCGGCTGCATACAGGATTTGGCGTGCCAATCGGGCCCAAAGCGGCTGTTCCATTCGGCGATCACGAACAGTCGGGCTCCGTGCGATTGATCTTTTGTATGGTGGGTTTTATATTGCAACCATTCATTTCAACGGAAACGACCACCGTTCCGCCCGCATTCCGGACACGGAGTCGCCTCAAGCCTCGATGAACAGACGAACCACGCACGAAGATTCCCTCTGCGGCGTTGCCCGCCCGCTGGACGCGATCGGCGACTGGTGGTCGCTGCTGATCGTCCGCGATGCGTTCGACGGGCTGCGTCGTTTCGGCGAATTCCAGAAGAACCTCGGGCTGGCCAAGAACATCCTGGCCGCACGCCTGCGCAACCTGGTCGCGCACGGGATCATGGACATCGTGCCGGCCGCGGACGGCGGCGCGCATCACGAATACGTGCTGACCGAGAAAGGGCGCGGCCTGTTTCCGCTGCTCGTCGCGCTGCGGCAGTGGGGTGAGGATTTCTTCTTCGAACCGGACGAGGCGCACGTGCTGCTCGTGGACCGGAAGGCCGGGTTGCCGGTCAGGAAGCTCGAACTGCGCTCGCAGGACGGCCGTGTGCTCGGGCCGGAGGACACGGTCGTGTTACCGCCGCCGGACTGACGTGCGGCGGTCGCAGCAATCGCGCCCGCGTTACCGCTTCAGCAGCGCATGCGCGTGCACGATCTGCTCGGCGAGCTGGTTGATCGAGATGCGCCGTTCCATCGCCTGCGAGCGGATCTGCTGGTAGGCCTCTTCTTCGCTGATCGCGTTGTGCTGCATCAGCAGCGTCTTCGCTTCCTGCAGCGTGCGCGCGGACATCACGCGCTGCTCGAGCTGCGCGATACGGCGCCGGTATTCGTCATGCCGGCGGCTCTGGTGACACGCGAGCGCCATCGCGCTCAACAGGCCGAACGAGCGCACCGGCGTCGTCACCGCGCTCTGCGCATCGATGCGTAGCATCAGTTCGAGGATCGTCGGGCTTTCGTAGGTCGTGACCGCGATGAGCGGCGGCCGTGCATCGTCTTCCAGCCACGGAATAGACAGATGCAGCAGGTCGGGCCGGACCGCGAGAATCACGAGGTCGACGCTTTCCGGCAACGCGGCGGGCGGCGGCCAGCGCTGCTCGGTCGGGCAGCCGATGCGCGAGAGCTGCTCGACGAGCAGCAGGCCGTTGTCGTCGTCCGGGTAGTACACCATCACGCGCAGCGAGCGCAGTTCGGCGAGCAGGCGCGGCGTCGAGCGGATCGGGGTGCGGGCGCGCATCGTCGGTTACGCCTTCTGTTCGTCGGGCGCGTGCACGCGGTCGCCGAGCGAATGCGTGACGAGGTACGGATCGGGATGCACGCGCCGCGTCGCTTCGCGCACGATCGTGAAATTGCCGTCGGCCGTCGCGCAGCCGATGCGCGGGTAGAGGCACGTGTGCTGCGTGAGCCGGTCGATCTTCACGCGCCCCTGCGGCGCGTCGAATTCCGCATCCGCGAGATGTTCGACGAGCCGGTCGCGCTGGTCGGTGCCGGCACGCGCGAGTGCATTGGCGAACAGGTGAACCTGGAAATACGCGGCTTCCCACGGCGCGGACGCACTCGCGTCGTCGCCGAAGCGCGCCTTGAGCTGCGCGATGCAACGACGATTCACGTCCGAATCGATGGTCTGGAAATACGGCGACGACGTGTAGTGGCCGGCCGCGGCCGCGCCCATCTGGCCAAGCTCGATCTCGGAGGTCGTCAGGCTCGCGATCGGCATCTTGCGCGCATCGAGGCCGGCTTGCGCATATGCGCGGTAGAACGCGGCCGTGCTGTCGCCTACCAGCGTGCTGAACACGAAGTCGGGCGCCTTCGCGCGAATGTCCTCGACCACCGCCGCGAAATCCTGCTCGGACGCGACGAGCGGCATGTACACCTCGCCGAGGATCTGGCCTTCCGGATGCTGCGTGACGAGGTCGATCATGATGCGGTTCGACTCGTACGGGTAGATGTAGTCGGACCCGACCAGGTACACGCGCGCGCCGAACTGCGCGGTCATGAAGGCCGCGAGCTGCACGCTGTTCTGGTTGGGCGCCGCGCCCGTGTAGATCACGTTCGGCGAGAATTCGAAGCCTTCGTAGAGCGTCGGGTAGAACAGCAGCTTGTCCCACTTCTCGACGATCGGAATCAGCGCCTTGCGGCTGCTCGACATGTACGCGCCGAACAGCACGTTCACGCGTTCGGTGGCGATCAGCTCTTCGGCGAGCCGCGCATAGACGGCCGGGTCCGAGCAGGCATCGCGCACGACGGGCACGATCTCGCAGCCGTTCGCGCCGCCCGCTTCGTTGATCTCGGCGATTGCCTGCAGCGTGCCGCGCAACTGGCTCTGGCCGAGGTGCGACGTGCATCCGCTCTGCGAGAACAATACGCCAACCTTCACACTGTTCATTCGGTCTTTCCTGTCTCTTCCGGGTGGGGCCGTCACGCGGTCAGGCGCCCGGCCGCGTGCGCGACGACGGCCGGTAGTGCGTCGCCGTTCGCCGCATGGACGCAGCTCGGGCCGACGCCAAGTATTGTAGACAACCCGGGCGGCACGCCGAACGACAAACCGGCGATCGCGACGCCGCGCTGCCGGCCCTGGCGTGCCGCGTGGCGCGCATCCTCGACGAGGTAGCGCGGGTCGAACACGTCGATGTCGGCAGCTTCGCCGTCGCCGATCATCAGCACGGCGGCCCGCGCGCTCGCGGCTTCGCGGCGCAGCAACGCCAGCGCATGGCGCAGTGCGGCGCCGGTGCGCGTGCTCATTCCGCTGTCGGCCGCGAGCAGCGCTGCGCGGCGGCTGGTGTCGAACGTTTCGCCGAAATCCTTGAAGCGCGCGTAGTACACGCGATGCCGGCCGTCCGACGTGTAGCCGTGCACGGCCCAGCGCCGCCGCTGCCGGTCGAACAGGTCGCCGAGCACGAATGCCGCGCGCTTCTCGAGCGTGGCGACCTGCGCGGCCGTCGATGCCGACAGGTCGAGCAGGATCAGCACGGGCCCGCGCGCGTCGTGCGACACGCGGCGGCGAAACACGCGCGGATCGAGTGCATGCCCGGCGCGGCGTGCGATCCGTGCGGAGATCGCCGCGTCGACGTCGAGCGCATCGCCGTCGAGCTGGCGGCCGACGCGCCGCATCGGCTCGGCCGAACGCGGAGACGGCACCCGCTTCGCCGTGCGCCGGTCGGCCTCGATCAGCGCGGCAAGCGAACGGGGTGCTACCGACGTGGCCGGCGCGCGCTCGACGATCGTCGTCCAGTCGCCACGTTCGCGCTGCGTGTGGCAATTCCACTCGGGATAGCGCGGCGCATCGGGCGCGGGCGGCGGTTCGTCGTCGGGTTCGTCGCTGTGGCCGCCGGTCGATGCCGACATCTCGACGCCTTCGTTGCCAGCCTGTTCGGCCGCCACGGCGGCTGGCTGTGCCCACAGCCACGCGTTGTCGTCGCGATAGGGCAGCCATGCGCCGTCGTCAGGCTCGAAACGCACGCGCATCTGGCCGAGATCGTTCGCGAGCCGCGACGCGATCGTGCGGAACGCGCGGTAGTCGTCGAGTGTGTCGCGATGTTCGTTGAACAATTGCACGCCCTTGTCGACCCACGGGTTGCCGTCGCGATACGACGGATCGAACAGCGCTTTCGCCAGTCGCGCGCACAGGCGGCCGAACGTGAGCCCTTCACGGTCGATCGGCACGAACGCAGGTGCCCAGAAGGTCGCGAGTCCCGGCCATGTGCGTGCAAGCAGCGCTTCGACGCGCGCATCCTCGATCAGCCCGGCGACAGCGAGGCCGATCGGTGTCAGCTTGTCGACCGGTTCGCCGGATGGCGAATGCAGCCAGTGTGCCAGCGCGTGCGCGGCCGCCGCGACGCGTGCATCGGGCGCCAACGCACCCGGCACGCGCA
This sequence comes from Burkholderia sp. Ac-20384, assembly GCF_017104605.1. Lineage (NCBI taxonomy): Bacteria > Pseudomonadati > Pseudomonadota > Betaproteobacteria > Burkholderiales > Burkholderiaceae > Burkholderia > Burkholderia sp. Ac-20384. The sequence continues at coordinate 12,745 of NZ_JAAGPE010000158.1, forward strand.
GCGCGGCATGGCCAAGCGTCGCGCGCAGCGCCGCATCGTCGAGCCGCACGTCGGTCTCGCGCGCGGTCATCCCGTGCAGGAAGCGGACGAGTTGCAGCGCGTTCATGCGGCGAAGTGCGCGGCGGCCATCGTCTGCAACGCGGCGCGCGTGTCGGCGTCGTCGGTTGCGGCGTCGCTGATCGCGATCCGGCATGCATCGAGCGGTGCGAGCCCCGCGACGATCAGCCGGGCCGCATGCACGAGCAGGCGCGTCGACGCGCCTTCGTCGAGCCCGTTGCCGGCCTGCGCCAGCGCGCGCGTGCGGTGGGCGAGATCGACGAGCCGACGTGCGGTTTCGCGGTCGGCGCCGCTTTCGCGCACGACGACGTCGGCTTCATGCGCGGCATCCGGATAGCCGAAATCGATCGCGACGAAACGCTGCCGTGTCGACGGCTTCAACCGCCGGTGCTCGCCGTGATAGCCGGGGTTGTACGAAATCACCAGATGGAAATCCGGATGCGCATGCACGACCTCGCCGAGCCGGTCGAGCGGCAGCACGCGCCGCGAGTCGGTCAGCGGATGGATCACGACCGTTGCGTCGGGGCGCGCCTCGACGATCTCGTCGAGATAGCAGATCGCGCCATGCCGCGCCGCGAGCGTGAGCGGCCCGTCGGCCCAGTAGGTGCCGTCGGCGTCGAGCAGGTACCGGCCGGTCAGGTCGGCGGCCGACGTGTCGTCGTTGCACGCGACCTGGATCAGCGGCAAGCCCATGCGCCACGCCATGTACTCGACGAAACGGGTCTTGCCGCAGCCGGTCGGCCCTTTCAGCAGGACCGGCAGGTGATGGCGGCAGGCCGTCTCGAACCAGTCGGCTTCGGCGCCGGCCGGCTGGTAGAACGGCGCATCGGCGATGCGGTGTCCGGCGAGCGGATCGGTGGCCAGCGGCGTATCGCGTGCGCTCATTACCACCTCCCGGTCATCATCAGCATGCCGGGCAGCCAGCAGGTGCCGACGCCGATCGCGATCGTGTAGCCGGGCAGGAAGCGCACGCGCCGCTTCAGCCCGAGCGCGACGAAGAACAGGAACCACAGGCTCGACCACAGCAGCCACATCGTGCCGAAGCGCACGTCATGCGACGTGCCGGCATAGACGAGCGCGCTGATCGCGACGAACAGGCAATACCAGCCGAGGCCCGCGCCCTGCAGCCCGCGCCACTGGACGGCGGCGAGGTACAGGTACGTGAATGCGAACAGCAGGCCGCCCGCGCTCGAGAAATATTGCTGCGGCTCGGCGGCCTGTACGAGGCCGACGAGGTTGATCAGCAGCGCGAGCAGCCCGACGAGCAGGTTCAGGCCGGCCGCGTCGCGCGGTTCGATGCGGCCGGTGAGTGCGACGCCGTTGACGACCAGCACCGCGCCGATGAAGAAGAGAGCGACACCGAGCATGATGAAGGCTCCAGAGTGGGACGGAGCCGTTCGCGCACGCGGCGCGAACGGCCGGGCAGGGCGCGGGCTCAGCGGTGCGCGGGCGCTTCGGACGGAATGCCTTCGATCGGGCATTCGGGCGTGCCGGGTGTGGCGCGCGTGAGGCGTTCGACGGCCTGGCGCGTGCCGTCCGGATCGTTAACCCAGTTCGCGTAGAACTCGAACGGGCATTGCGCGACGCCGTTCGGCGATTCACCGGAACCGATCTTGCCGGTGTAGCCGCGGTGCAGCAGCTTGTACAGGTGGTTCTGCGACTGCATGTTGCGGCGTGCGTCGCGAATCAGGCTCACCGAAAGCTCCGCATACTGCACGCCGTTTTCTTCTTCGCCGCATTCGCCGAGCGTGCGGCCGTCGAAGCCGACGATCGCCGAGTGGCCGAAGTACGAATACACGCCGTCGAACCCGGACGCATTCGCGACCGCGACGTAGCAGTTGTTCATGAACGCCATCGCTTTCGACACGAGCACCTGCTGGTCCTTCGCCGGGTACATGTAGCCCTGGCAGCGCACGACGAGCTCGGCGCCGCGCATCGCGCAATCGCGCCAGATCTCCGGGTAGTTGCCGTCGTCGCAGATGATCAGGCTGATCTTGAGCCCCTTCGGCCCTTCGGCGACGTACGTGCAGTCGCCCGGATACCAGCCTTCGACCGGCACCCACGGCATGATCTTGCGGTACTTCTGCACGATCTCGCCCTGGTTGTTGATCAGCACGAGCGTGTTGTACGGCGCCTTGTTCGGGTGCTCCTCGTGGCGCTCGCCGGTCAGCGAGAACACGCCCCACACGTTGGCCTTGCGGCACGCGGCCGCGAAGATGTCGGTTTCCTCGCCGGGGATCGTCGAGGCCGTGTCGTACATCTCCTTCGCGTCGTACATGATTCCGTGCGTCGAATACTCGGGAAACACGATGAGGTCCATGCCGGGCAGGCCGCGCTTGATGCCGACCACGCGCTCCGCGATTTCGCGGGCGTTCGCAATGACGTCGGCGCGCGTGTGCAGGCGCGGCATCTTGTACTGGACGACGGCGACGCCGACGGCGTCGTTGCTGCTGGAAATATCGCCATGACGCATGGTGTGCTCCTGGTTCGGGTGAAGACGTGCGTTTTCGAAAGGCAAAAAAAAGCCCTTGCCTCGACGAGCGAGGCAAGGGCTTCTTTGCCGGTCCGTTCATCCGACAACGCTGTCGGATAACGGGAATGCGGATGGGTGGCCCGGTGTGGGGCCGGCGCAGCGCGGGCTAGCGGGCACGCACTGCGCACGATCGTGGGACGTCTTTGTCCGCCGGATCGATGGGATGCACTCTAGGCAAAGTTTTTTTTGGACGCAACATCGCGTATACCCCTGCACGTCGCGATCAAGCGGCGACCGGTGCGGCGTGCGTCCGGGATCGTGCATTGCGCTGGGCGATCGCGCGGGGTCGGACGCAAGATTGCATCAGCGACGGAGCGGTATCGCCCCGCGCCCGAGTCGACGTGAACGGATTGGCACGCGCATCGGCAATGCAAACAAGGTTGCGTGTACAACCTTATTGTGCACGCCGATGCGCGTCGAATCGCGCTTAACTTCGGTCGTTCGCCGCGTTGCTTTCGAGGAAGCTGTCCACCGCGATCAGCGATTGTTCATCGAGCGTGCCCAGCACGCTTTTCAGTTTCAGTTGCAGCTTCAGCGCATCGAGATAGCTGTCGAACAGCTTCTGCCGGATGCCCGAGATGTCGCGCCGCAAGTTCAGCGTTTCGTACGTCGTGCTGTAGCCGACCTGGTGCGCCTTCATCGACGAATCGTACGCAAGCCGCGCGGCCTGCAGCGACTGCTGCAGTGCGCGGATGCGCTTGCCGACCGATTCGAGTGCGGACAGCGCCTCGCGGTGATCGGTGCCCAGTTGCTCCTCGACCTCGCGCAGCCGGTTGCGGTACTGCTCGGTCACGTGCTCGGCCTCCACCTGCCGGTAGTACACGCTGCCGCCGGAGAAGATCGGGATCGTCACCTGCACGCCGACCGCGCTCTGATGGAAGTCGGAGCGATCGGTGAGTCCGCGCAGGTTCGGGTTGAGCCCGCGCGAATACGACGCGAACAGGTCGACGGTCGGCAAGTGCTCGGCGCTGACGCGTTTCGCCGCGAGCCGCGCGACCTGGACGTCGCGATATGCCTGCCGGTACGCGGGGTTGTCCTGCGGCGCGTATTCGCCCGACGGAATGCGCGGCGACGAGCCGCGCATCGCGAGCCGCGGCCAGCGCGAGAAATCGATCGTCGAACCGAGCAGGGTCTCGTAGCGCGCGCGACGCGCATCGACGTCGGTTTGCGCGAGCGCTTCGTCGGATTGCGCGAGGCTGCGGCGCGCCTCGATTTCGGCCGTATCGCCGATCGTCTTCATCCCGAGCTGCGCCATGCGTCGCGTATCGCTTTCGAGCCGGCTGAGCGCGTTCACTTCGTCGTCGGCCGACTGCAGTTTTTCGCGCGCGCTCAGCAGGTCGAAGCACGCGTTCGCGACGCGCAGGATCAGGTCCTGCCTCGCCACCTCGAACTTCTGCTTTGCCGATTCCTCGTACTCGGTCGCGCGCCGCATGTCGTACAGGTAGGGCACGTTGAACAGCGCCTGCGTGACCTGCGCGGAACCGTATGCGGCATTGCTCGATCCGCTGACGTCGATGCCGAACAAATTCGCGTGCGTACCGTAGCGTCCCCATTCGAGCTGCGCGGCGGCCTGCGGCAACATCTGCGCGCGTGCTTCGGGGAATTTCTGGCGGGCCGCGTCGTATTCGCTGCGCGCCTGCAGGTAGCGCGGATCGTGCACGACCGCATACTGGAAGGCGGTGTCGAGGCAGAACGCACGCGCGTTCGCAGACATGCCGGCTATCGTTACAGCGAACAATGTCACGGTTGCAAGTCGGGGATTCCACCTAGTCGTAAAACTTGATAGGGAATTACCCGCATTCCGCGTTGCCGATCCGCGATTCGCGCGCCTCGTTTCAAACATGGCCGTCTCCGTCTCCTGCCCGTGCCGCAACGTATTGCGGCGGGATTTAAACGTTTTGAAATTGAAATTCAAACAGCATGAATGCCTGCCATCCGTGGCGCATCGGAAAACGCGCCTGTAAGAGTGTGTCCTCCATTGAATTCCGATGCGCTCGCATGATAGCCTGATTTCGGCTCGTAATCGCAGTGATTATTAGATTAACAAGTCGCTAGGGATTAAAAGCCGTTTGTCTTTCAATGAAGGTTCTTTGCATCATCTTTATTTTTTACGAGGAGAGAATGATGAAGGTCATGACGACGGAACAGGTCAGGAATGTGCATGGCGGCGGTGCGATCAGCTCGCTGGGTAGCCTCGCCGTTGACGCCGCGCCGGTGGTGACCGCGCTCGGCCAGTTCCTGCCGAGCCTCGGCAATTACCTGCAGAACCCGAAGACGTTCAATAACACCGGCAAGTAACCGCCGTGCGCGGGGAGGCGCCCCCCGCGCGAAATGCTGCGCAATAGAAGGAAAAGAATCGATCGCCGCAGTGGAAATAAAGCGAATCCGAAATGAATTATTTTCGATTCGGGCGATTATCAGGAGGCAGGAGTGCCGGATTATCCCCGTAATAAAGTCAAAAGCCATTGAGATTGCAATTGGCTGACGGTGGCGGGCATTCCGACAATATAAAGGCCACAACAAATGCGAGACATCACGGAAGAACAGGCCCGCCAGATTCGCGGCGGCGCGTCGCTTTACTCCAATTCGGCCGCCTATACGGTCGATCTCGTCAACCAGTCGATCGGAACCACGCTCCAGGGCCTGATGAGCCAGTACCAGGCCCACGCCGTCGAGCAGTTCCGGATGTCGCTCGGCTCGTCGCGCTGAGCGGCCCGCCAAGCAGCCGGTAACACCGATCTTCCGTCGCAGCCGGCTGCATGCCGGCTGCGCCCATGCGTATCGCGCACGACCCGCCACGGGCCCGCTACCGGCAGGCCCGGGCGGCGCGTCGTCGCGCCCCGGGTGCCCGACCATGCTCTTCAATACGCGTAAAGTCCGTCCGGTCCTGCAGGACGAGGTGACGGAGTGCGGCCTGGCCTGCCTCGCGATGATCGCGTCGTGGCACGGGCGCGAAACGACGTTGCGCACGCTGCGCAACCGCTATCCGGTCCGGATCGATTCCGGGCTGTCGTTCTTCGACCTGATGGAGATCTCGAACGATCTCGGGCTGCGCGCACGCGGGCTGCAGTTCGACGCGGGCGAACTCGATGCGCTCAAGACGCCGTGCATCCTGCACTGGGGGATGAACCACTATGTCGTGCTGACGAAGGTCGGCTACGGCAGCGTGCACATCGTCGATCCCGCGCTCGGCGAAACGAAGCTGCCGCTCGCGCAGGCGCTCACGCACATCACCGGCTACGCGCTCGAACTGAATCCGGACATCGGCTTCACGCGGGCGGGGCAGGCCGACCGGATCCGGCTGCGCGACTACCTCGAAGGGCTGACCGGCATCCGCAAGAGCCTCGCGATCGGCATCGCGGGCGGCGTCGCCGCGCAGCTCCTGCTGCTGCTCGGCCCGTCGTACGTGCAACTGACGATCGACGAGGCGCTGAAGAAAACCGACGTCGACATCCTGTACCTGCTGACGATCCTGTTTGCGATCGTGTTCCTGTTCGACACGCTCTATGCGAACCTCGTCGGCAACATCAAGAGCTACCTGCGCAACATCGTGTCGCAGCAGTTGTCGGCGAACATGGTCGGGCATCTCGCGCGGCTGCCGATCGGCTATTTCCTGTTCCACAACACCGGCGATTCGATCTCGCGCGTGTCGTCGGTGTCGGAGGTCGGGCGCTTTCTCGTCGACGGCCTCGTCGGCGGGCTGCTCAATATCGTCACCTGCACGCTGACGCTCGTGCTGATGCTGTACTACAGCCCGGTCCTGGCCGGCATCAGCCTGGCCGGGATGGTGCTGTTCGCGCTGAGCCGGCTCGCGATCCAGCCGCAACTGCAGGACGCGATGTCGCAGATCCTCACGCGCGGCGCCGAAGCCGACGCGCTGCTGATCGAGAACATCCGCTCCGCGCATTCGATCAAGCTGCTGTCGGCCGAGACCGCGCGCAGCAGCCTGTGGGTCAACGCGTTCACGCAGAAGCTGCAGGCGATGCGCCAGCAGGAGCGGCTGCAGTTGCTGTTCGACGCGATCTCGAAGGGGATCGTGCACGTCGAGCAGCTCGTGATCGTCACGTACGGCGCGTGGCTCGTGATGCACGGCCAGAGCACGATCGGCGTGATCTACGCGTTCATCCAGTACAAGAACCTGTTCGCCGACAAGTTCATCGATTCGATCCAGCTCTATGTGCGCCGCAAGGTGCTGCAGGTGCATATGGACCGCGTCGCGGACGTGCTGCAGACCGAGACGGAGGAGCCCGCGCCCGACGCGGTCGTGCGGCCGGTCGACGGCTTCGACGGTGCGCTCGCGATCCGCGCGCTGTCGTACACGCCGAAGGGCGGCAACCGCCCGATCCTGCGCGACATCGCGCTCGACGTGCCGGCGGGCAGCAAGATCGCGATCGTCGGGCGCACCGGCAGCGGCAAGACGACGCTGCTGAACCTGATCTGCGGGCTCGTGCGGCCCGAGCCCGGCACGCTGTTCGTCGGTGGTGTGGATCTCGCGGAAGTGAACCTGCGGCAGTACCGCAAGCATCTCGCGGCCGTCACGCAGTCCGACCAGCTGTTTCGCGGGACGATCCGCGACAACATCACGAACTTCGCACCCGCGCCGCGGATCGGCGCGATGTTCGACGCGGCGAAGCTCGCGTGCATTCACGACGAGATCGAGCGGCTCGACCATCGTTACGACACGCCGCTCGGCGATACGCAGAAATTCCTGTCGGCCGGGCAGATGCAGCGGCTCCTGATCGCGCGGGCGCTGTACTGCGAGCCGCGCCTGCTGATCCTCGACGAATTTTCGTCGAACCTCGACCAGGCGACGACGCACGAGATCTGCCGCAACGTGCTGACGCTGCCATGCACGATCGTGCTCGTCACGCACGACGCATCGATCCTGTCGATGGTCGACCGGATCTACGAGATGCAGGACGGCATATTGACCGATGCGACCGGCGCATGGCGTTCGGCCGAGGAGACGCGGTGATGCTCGGACGACTCTTTCTGCTCAATCCGTTCTCGTATGCGTTCCTGGTGCGGCGCGCGGTGCGCGCGGTCGCGCTGCGCACGTCGCCCGCGCGCGGGCTGTGGCTGATGCGCTGGTGCTCGGGCGCGTGCCTACGCTGCTTTCCGTGCATTCGCGAGTCGATCGAGCGTGCGGTTGCGTACATGCTGAGCGCGCACCTGAACGACGATCCTCGACGTGTGCGGGAAGTGTCGGCGGCGATCGTGCGCGAGCTGTTCGAGGCCGAGTTCGCGGGGCTCAAGCTGCGGTCGCACAGCCTCGAATCGATGAAGTCGATGATCGACGGGATGGCGTGCGAAGGCGACGAGCAACTGCAGGCGGCACTTGCGCGCGGCGGCCCGCTGATGCTTGCGGGGCTGCACTTCGGCAATCTGATGCTGTTCGTCACGAAGCTGCGCTTCATGATTCCCGACGACCGCAAGCTGATGGTGATCCTGCACCGCGATGCGCCGGGCGCGTTCTTCGACGATGCGCTGCGGCTCGTCGCCGAATACGGTGCCGGCGAAGTCGAGTTCATCGACATCGAGGAGCGCGTGCACCTGCGCCGGCTGATCACGAGCCTGCGGCGCGAGGCGCCCGTGTTCCTGCTGTTCTCCGACCTGCACGGCAAGTTCGGCAAGACCAACCGCTGCCGGCTCGGCGGCCGCTGGGTGCGGATGGCCGGCGGCGGCGTGAAGCTCGCGGTCGAGCAGGGGATTCCGCTGCTCGTCGCATATGCGACGGGCGTGCCGTTTCGCGATCGCTGCGCGGTGCATTTCACCGAGCTCGCGGCCAGCCCGCTCATGCCGATGCTCGGTGCCGACGACGATGCGTCGCCGGTGCGCGCGACACACCAGCGCATCGTCGACCGGCTCGAGCAGGCGCTCGTGCGCCAGCCCGAGCAGTGGCATTTCTGGGAACACTTCACGCCTTACCTGATGCCGACGCCGCTGCTCGATGCGGCCGCGCGGCGTCGCTCCTGACGAGCCCGCCCCATGCCGACCTGGAACTCCGCCCTTCGAGAACAGAAGCCGTCGCGCAAGCTCGCGCGCGGCACGACCTTCGGCACCGTGATCCACGGCGTCGTCGACGTGCCGGTGTCGATGCGGTTCTTCTGCTACCTGTCGCTCGCGATGTTCGCGATGTTCGTGACCGCGCTCGTCGAACTGAGCTACGCGAATACCGAGAGCGTGTCGGGGATGCTGACGCCGCGCTCGGGGCTGATCGGCGTCAGCGCGCCGCCGGGCTGGGCCGTGCGCGACATCTTCGTCGGCAAGGACCAGTACGTGAAGGCCGGCCAGCGGCTGCTGGCGGTGACGCGCGACACGAGCTTCGTGAGCCAGGCGAACAACGTGCAGGGGATGCGCGCGGCGCTCGACCGACAGCGCGTCGAGGTCACGCAGCAGATCGATGCGGCGCGGCTCGAATACAAGTCGTCGGTGCAGCAGATCAACCAGCAGATCGCCGCGCAGGGCGAGAGCAGCGGGCTGATCGGCCGGCAGATCCAGGACCAGAAGCGCATCGTCGACGAGTATGGCGAACGGCGCGCGCGCGTGAAGCAACTGCTCGACGAACAGGTCGTGACGCTCGAGCAGTACAACCAGGTCAACACGCAGTACCTGCAGGCCGGGCAGGCATACCAGGACCTGCTGCTGCGCCGCGCCGAGCTCGCGAAGAACGCGATGAAGCTGCGCGGCGACCTCGACACGATGCAGAGCAAGTACGACGGCGCGAACGCGGAACTGAAGATCAAGCAGGAAGAGCTGAACGCGAAGGAATACAACATCGACGAGAACGTGAACCAGGTGCTGTACGCGCCGGCCGACGGTCAGATCGTGCGGCTCGACGTCGTGCAGGGCGGCGTGATCGACCCGCCGGGCACGCGCGTCGTCGAGATCCTGCCCGCGAAGGCCGACGGGCTGATCGCCGAGGTCTACATTCCGTCGTCGAAGGCCGGCTTCGTGAAGAAAGGGCAGGAAGTGAAGGTGGCGTACGCCAGCTATCCGGTCGAGAAGTTCGGCACGTATCGCGGCAAGGTGCTGTCGATCTCGCCCGTCGCGTTTTCCGCGAAGGAGCTGAACCTGCCGGGCGACGCCGCCACGCCGCAGACCTACTTCAAGACCTGGGTCGAACTGGCCGACCGCACGCCGGCATTCGAAGGGCGGCCGCTGTCGCTGCGCGCCGGGATGATGCTGAAGGCCGACATCGTGCTGGAGCGGCGTAGCCTGCTCGAATGGCTGTTCGAGCCGCTGTACCGCATCCGTCAACGCCTGTTCGGCGTGCCGGCCTGAGCCGATGGCGAGCCGGAACCAGGACCGCCGCCGCGCGCGGCCGGGCACCGTGCGTCCGCTGTCGCGCTGGCGCGGGGCGACGCCGTTCGCGTGCGCGGGCGCCGCGCAAGAGG